>JARRLQ010000004.1:0-48138 GCA_037386905.1 Woeseiaceae bacterium | reverse complement strand
AACACGCTCGACGCCCTCGCCATGCGAGACCTTGCGAACCGTGAATGACGAATTGAGGCCGCGATTGCGTTTCGCGATGACTACGCCTTCGAACGCCTGCAGGCGCTCGCGCTCACCTTCCTTAACCTTGACCTGAACGATGACCGTATCACCCGGTGCAAACTCGGGGATTTCCTTGCTCATCTGTTCCTGTTCGATCGCTTCGATTATTTTGCTCATTTTTCTGCACCCGGGGCGCCTTCAGGCGTGCCCATGTTCATTCAAAAACTCATCGAGCAGCTTCTGCTGCTCTTTGTCCAAATTCAACTTCTTCACCAGGTCCGGCCGCCGCAAGAAGCTTCGACCCAGCGCCTGCTTGTAACGCCAGCGCGCGATGCGGGCGTGATCGCCCGACAACAACACTGCCGGCACACGCTTGCCATCGATATTCTCGGGCCGCGTGTAGTGCGGGTGATCCAGCAGGCCATCCATAAAGGAATCCTGCGTCGCTGAATCTTCGTCGCCGAGCACCCCCGGCAACAACCGCGCGACGGCGTCAATCACTGCCATGGCAGCAATCTCACCGCCGGACAAGACGAAATCGCCGAGCGACAACTCCTCGTCCACTTCATTCTCGATCAACCGTTCGTCGATACCTTCATATCGACCGGCCAGCAGGACAAACCCCTGCAAGGCCGCGAGGCGCTTGGCCTCCTCCTGGTCGAACACCTTGCCCTGCGGCGACAGGCAGATCACCGGGCTTCCCGCGGGTAATGCCTGTTTCGCCTCGCGAATGGCCATGGCCGTCGGTTCGTACTTCAGAACCATGCCGGGACCACCCCCGTAGGGTCGGTCGTCCACCGTGCGATGCACGTCCTCGGCGAAGTCTCGCGGGTTGACGCACCGCAGCGACAGGATATCCCTTTCCACTGCGCGCCCAACGACGCCGTATTCGCCAACCTGGCCGACCATTTCCGGGAATATGCTGACTACCGCAATTTGCATGCTGTCAGTCCCATGCCCAGTCGACGCTGATGACACCTTTGTCCAGGTCAACGCCGAGAATTACTTCTCCCACTACGAACGGAATCAACCGTTCCCGCTCTCCTGCAACGACCAGCACGTCATTGGCGCCGGTCTCCATCAGGTACGCGACGCGACCGAGCTCGGTGCCGTCGCGATGTAAAACTCGCATGCCCTCGAGATCCGCCCAGTAGTAGCTGCCGTCCTCGGCAGCGGGCATGTCATCCCGGTCAATCGCAATATCGCAATTCACGAGAGCCGCCGCGTCATCCCGGTCATCGACCCCGTCGAAGCGGGCGATGACGGTCTTGCCATGGCGCTTGCCTTCCGCAATTGCTGTGGCTTGCCACTCTCCTTGTCGTTTCAGGTACCAGCGATCGTATTCAAGGATCGCTTCACGCGGCTGGGTGTATGAAAACACCTTGACCCAACCTTTGACACCGAACAGGCCTGATACGCGGCCCAGTACTACCGGTTGTTGCGGTGCTGCACTCAGTTGCTGGCCTGGGCCTTGCGGTGCTTCTTCAGCAGCGAGGCGACGCGCTCGGACGGCTGGGCGCCCTGCCCAATCCAGTAATCCACGCGCTCGAGATCGATGCGCAGATTTTCCTCGTGCGCCTTGCCAACCGGGTTGAAATAACCGAGCCGTTCCAGGTACCGGCCGTCCCGACGATTGCGGCTGTCGGTGACCACCAGGTGATAAAAAGGACGTTTCTTCGCACCAGCGCGAGAAAGACGAATACTAACCATTTGATTTCCGTTAATAATTTAATAAACAACGCGTCATTGCGAGGAGGCGTAGCAATGACGGGCGGGCCGTGCCCGATCAGGTTGCGCATTGTACCGGTTTCAAGCCAAATGTGAAGCCGTTTTGGCGACGAATAATCCCCTACATTTCAGGGATTTAGCCCAGCCCCGGGGGCATTCCGCCGCGCGGCATGCCTCGCATCATCTTTTTCATGCCCCCACGCGACATTTTGCGCATCATTTTTTCCATCTGCGTGAACTGTTTCAGGAGCCGGTTGACGTCCTGGATTTGCAGGCCGGCGCCCGCTGCAATGCGCTTTTTGCGGGAACCGTTGATGGTTTTCGGGAAGCGGCGCTCGCCCGGCGTCATCGAATTTATGACGGCCACCTGGCGCCTGAGCTGCTGCTCGTTGGCCTGGTCCTTGAGCGCCGCCGGGTTCACGTTGCCCGGGATCGGCAGCTTGTCGAGCATGGCGGCCATGCCGCCCATGTTCATCATCTGCTCGAGCTGGTCCTTGAGGTCCGAAAGATCGAATCCGCGGCCCTTCTTGAGCTTTTTCGCAAGCTTTTCGGTCTTTTCCTTGCTGACCTTGTCCTCGATTTCCTCGACGAGCGATAGCACGTCGCCCATGCCGAGAATGCGCGACGCCATGCGATCAGGATGAAACGCCTCGAGCGCATCGACCTTTTCGCCGACACCGAGAAAACGAATTGGCTTGCCCGTGATTTCGCGAACTGAAAGTGCGACACCGCCCTTGGCGTCGCCGTCGGCCTTGGTGAGGACAACGCCGGTCAGCGGCAAGGTTTCGCCGAATGCCGTCGCCGCGTTGACAGCGTCCTGGCCGGCCATGCTGTCGACGACGAATAGTGTTTCGATCGCGCCGGAGCGTTCGTGCACCTTGGCCACTTCGCTCATCATGTCGTCGTCGATGTGCAAGCGACCCGCGGTATCGATGATCAGGACGTCAGCGGCCGAACGACGTGCTTCATCGAGGGCTTTGTCGACAATCACAGTCGGCTTTTCGTCGGCACTGCTTTTGCAATACATCGCGCCGACCTCGCCCGCCAGCGTCTCGAGTTGCAGTATCGCCGCAGGGCGATAGACGTCCGCGCTGACCAGCATGACGCGCTTCTTGTCCTTGTCGATAAGCCGCTTCGCGAGTTTCGCTGCCGTCGTCGTCTTGCCAGCACCCTGCAACCCAGCCAGCAGCACGACAACGGGCGGCTGCGCCTTGAAGTTGAGCGGCGCAAAGTCGTCGCCGAGCAAGTGCACAAGCTCAGCGTGGATTATCTTCACGAGTGCCTGGCCCGGCGTCAGGCTCTTGCTGACTTCCTCGCCGACTGCCTTCTCGCGAATCCGCTCAATGAACGTCTTGACGACCGGCAGCGCAACGTCTGCCTCGAGCAGGGCGAGCCGCACCTGCCTCAAGGTGTCCTTGATGTTGGCCTCGGTGAGCCGTCCTTTGCCGCTTAGTGCACGCGCCGCATCGGAAAGACGGCCTGTCAGGTTCTCGAACATGGCGCGGATTCTACATCAATTTATCTCAGGCAAATCATCAGGAATCCATCAAGATTCTGCGCGACCGGCGAAGTAGCCTGATGGAACAGACAAACCGGAGCACCTCTAATGCCTGATAATTTTCTGCCACGGCCTCTCCGTCTCACTCGAATGGTCTGCGCTATCCTGGCCGTTCTGGCCCTGTGCAGCTGCGCGACAGAACAAATTGCAGTGGGCATCAGTCCGGACGAGGCTACGGCGCTTCTCTCCGCGGGAGATGAAATATCCGTCGTCGGGAAAGACCGGAGGTATGCTGTTATGAAGGTTCAGGAGATCGACGAGCAGACAATTACTGGCGAGACGAATCAGATCCTGCTAGCCGACGTTGAGTCAATTACGTTGATGGAGACAAAGCGGACTGCCGCTCCCCTCTGGGAGACGCTCGAAGCAGCCTCTTACCTGCTCATCCTCTGGCCGTTCTTTGTGTTCTAGTGGATAGTCCAATCAGACTTTGAGGATCGTGCCGCGCGACAGCATCTGGATGTTCTTGTTCGGTACTGCCTCGATAACCTGTTCGAAAATGCGGTCTTCTTCGCCCGGCTTCATGCCGGTCAACCAGATTTCGGGGTCGTGCCTGAGCCGTTCGAGGTCTTTGGCGAGCGTGCTCGGGCAGTAATGCCCGGCATCGTTGGCAAGCTGTGACATCTCGTCCGGGAATGACACCTCGATAACGAGGACGCGCAGGTCATCGCAAGCATTGAGAACAGGCCAGAGCGTTTCATTGGTCTTGGTATCACCGCTCAACGCGAAAACGCCGCCTGAATTCTGCACCGTGTAGCCAAGCGTTGGTACTGTGTGCATGACGTCAACTGCATAGAAATCACGATGGCCAATTGTCACGGTGTCCCCGGGACTGGTGACCTGGTAACGCAGCATCGGCTGCTCTGCTGATGGCAGGTGCGAAAAGTCCGGCCAGATCACATCGTTGAACAGGTGATCCTGGACCGCGCGCAAGGTTTCCTCTCTCGCATATACAGTCACCGGCTGCTCGAAATCTTCACTGAAGACACTGTCGACCAGCATTGGCAGGCCGGCGACGTGATCGAGATGCGAATGCGTCAGGAAGACATGACGAATCGACTGGATCTCGTCCAGCTCGAGGTCACCGATGCCGGTACCGGCATCGATCAGGACATCGTCATCGACCAGCATCGCGGAAGTCCGCGAGCCGGCGCCAATGCCGCCACTGCAACCCAGGATTCGAATACGCATGCTGTTGGGGTTCTATTGACCCTCGCCCTGTGGGAAGATTCGTTCAGCGAAACGTTAGAAAAAGCTGCGGTCGGTTTCTGTGTTTCAAATCACAATTCTATTGGTGTACCTGTTGGCATCCATCGCTTTTGCGATGTCTCGGTTGCCACGATATGCTGCCCAATCGCGCCTTGTGCTGGTGCTGGCAACGATGTTTGCAGCCGCCGGTATCCTGATGCACGGATACGATCTGTATGTCGAAATCCACCGCGCGCACGGGCTCAGCGTCTCACTCGCCGGCGCTGTGTCGATGATCGGTATTCAGTTGGCCCTGATCGGTCTGTTTGGCGCGCTGGAACCCACCCTTCGCGGTATGACCGCCGGGCTCCTGCTGCTGGCCGCTATTGCCACGGCAGCCGTCAATGTTCAGCCCGAAATCGTGGCGACGTCCGGGCTTTCATGGCAGATCCAGGCGCACATCCTGATATCGATGTTTGCTTATGGATTGCTGACAGCCGGCGCAATCGTTGCCTTGTTCGCATTGATCCAGGACCGCCGCTTGCGGGCCGGCAAGCTGTCATCCGGCAACCTGCTGTTCGCTCCGCTCGAAACGACGGAAAAGATGCTGTTTGGCATCACCGCCGTCGGCTTCTCGGTCTTGTTGCTCGCCGTACTGTCCGGCTTTACGTTTGTCGAAAACCTGTTTGCGCAGCACCTCGTTCACAAGACTGCGTTCTCCCTGCTCGCCCTGTTGCTATTTGGCGTCCTGATCGCGGGCCGCATATTCGCCGGGTGGCGCGGCAAGCGTGCCGTGTACCTGTATCTGTGGGGGTTCGTGTTCCTCTGCCTCGCATACTTCGGCGCACGTTACGTGCTCGAAGAACTGCTCAACCGCAGCTGGAGCTGAGTCATGATTTTCAGGAGGTGGCCTTTCATTGGGCGATGATGTTCCTCTAGCAGCCTTAATCGGGCTGCTTGTAACGCTACTCGTGCTTTCCGCCTTTTTCTCGGGCTCGGAAACGGCGTTAATGAGCCTGAATCGTTACCAGCTTCGGCACAAGGCCCGCGAGGGCCATCGCGGCGCGATTTTTGCTGAGCGTTTGCTGCAGCGACCCGACCGACTGATCGGGTTGATCCTGCTCGGTAACAACCTGGTCAACATGATGGCTGCATCGATCGTCGGCATCATCGCGTTCGAGCGAGGCGGCCAAACAGCAGCCGCGCTTGGTGCATTTCTGTTAACCATCGTCGTATTGATCTTCGCCGAGGCTGCTCCAAAAACACTCGCTGCCCTGCACCCGGAGAAACTCGCGTTTCCGGCGTCCTTCATCTACTACCCCTTCCTGAAGTTTGCGAACCCGGTCTTGTGGATAGTGTGGCTCACCAACGTCGCTTCCAATGGCGTGCTGTACCTGGTTGGCGTCCGCGGCAAGGATGCGAAGCTTCATTCGCTGACCCAGGAAGAACTGCGCACGCTTGTGCATGAGGCCGGCAGCCTTATCTCCAGCCGCTACCGAAAAATGCTGTTGAGCATTCTCGACCTCGAAAAGGTGACAGTCGACGATGTAATGGTCCCGCATAATGAGATCGTCGGCATTGATCTCGACGATAATCTCGAGGAAATCGAGAAGATCATTTTTGACAGCACGTATACGCGGCTGCCGGTGTACCGGGACCACATTGACCAGATCGTCGGCATCCTGCACTTGCGCCGCCTCGCCAATCTTGCCCAGCAGTCGTTTTCACAGGACGCGCTCGCAACGCTCGTCGACGAGCCCTACTTCGTTCCGGAAGGAACGCCGCTCAGCACGCAACTCGTGCAATTCCAGCGCCGCAAACAGCGCATTGCAATGGTTGTAGACGAGTACGGCGACATCCAGGGCATCGTAACGCTCGAAGACATCCTCGAAGAGATCGTCGGCGAATTCACGACAGACCCGGCTGACGAAAACGAAGATATCGTTCTCGAGGCCCCCGGCAGCTGGATTGTCGACGGCTCCGCCAATGTGCGTGAACTCAACCGCTCACAGGATTGGGAACTACCAACGGAGGGCCCAAAGACCATTAACGGTCTCATCCTGGAATTACTCGAGACAATCCCGGAGCCAGGCACCTGTCTCAAGGTTAGCGGCTACCCGATCGAAATCATCGAAAGTGACGACACGAGAATTCGAACCGTACGCATCAGGCCGCGCATCGACCAGGTCAAAAAGGACGAAGACTAGAACGCTTCGTTCAGAGCGTCGCGCACACGTTTTACGCCGACGACCTCGATTCCTTCGGGAGGTTTCCTGGGCACATTGGCGTGCGGCACCAGCGCCTTTGTGAAGCCCTGCTTGGCGGCGGCAGCAATGCGTTCCTCACCAAATCGAACCGGTCGGATTTCCCCGGCCAGCCCGATCTCACCAAAACTCACAAGCTTTTCGTCACAGGCCCTGTCACGAAAGCTGGAAACGATTGCCAGCAACGCGGGCAGGTCAACGGCTGTTTCGCTGATCCTCAGTCCGCCTACCACGTTGACAAAAACATCTTCCGGGCCCAACGCAAGGTCGCCGTGGCGCTGCAAGACCGCGAGCAACAAAGACAGACGGTTCTGGTCGATGCCGGTTGCCAACCGTTTCGGGTGCGTCGTCGTGCCGTCCGCAACCAACGCCTGGATCTCGACGAGCAACGGGCGGCTGCCCTCCCACGCCACCGAGACCACGCTGCCCGGCTCATCCACGGAGTCTCGAGACAGGAAAATGGCTGACGGATTCCTGACCTGCCTGAAACCGGATTCGGTCATCGCAAACACACCCATCTCGCCGCTGGCACCGAAGCGATTCTTTACGGATCGAATCAACGTATAACGACTTGCGGGGTCGCTTTCGAAGTACAACACGGTGTCCACCATGTGCTCGACAACCCGGGGACCGGCGATAGCGCCTTCCTTCGTGACATGACCAATGACAAAGACAGCAACCTCGTTTTGTTTCGCGTACTGCACGACGCGACCAACACACTCGCGCAGCTGCGCCACGGATCCTGGCGCCGACGGAAGCTCCACGCTCGACATCGTCTGGATCGAATCGATGACAAGCACCTTCGCCGAGCACGCCGCCGCCTGCTCAAGGATATTTTCGAGAGATGTATCCGCGAGCAATTTCAGTTCGGTACTGGCCAGTCCCAGTCGCTGCGAACGCTGCCCGACCTGCCGAAGTGATTCTTCACCGGTTGCATAGAACACCGGCAAATCGTGCGCGAGACTGGCTGATACCTGTTGCAACAGTGTCGATTTGCCAACGCCCGGATCGCCGCCAAGCAGGATAACCGCACCTGGGACGAGGCCGCCTCCCAGCACCCTGTCGAACTCCGCAAATCCGGACTCGTGACGGGCCGCCAGGTCGTCGGGCAGGCTGTCGAGAGTGGCCGGTGGCGCGGACGGCTGCTTTGATGATCGTGATGGCGTAATCCGCGTCTGCGACAACGTGTTCCAGGCTGCGCAATCAGGGCATTGGCCCGCCCATTTCACGCTGTGCGCCCCGCACTCGGTGCATACGTACGCCGTCTTTGCTTTGGCCATACTTAAACTGTTGATTTTTAAGCTTTATATAGGGAACCGGGCCGCCGGAGCGGCACGATTGCGGACTTGCGTCACACAATGGCGGCGCTGCAGCCCAATGATAGCACCGGATTCGGCGAAGTTTATTACATAAAAATGCCAACCCTATCTCATAACGGGACCTTGCGTTTGCCTATACTTTCGCCCTCGAAAGGGATTTTATGGCGTTGAAATCGCAACAAAAACAGAGGCGTAACCGATTTATCGCGTTGAGTTTCGTCAGCGTGCTGCTGTTGCTCGTTTACGGTCCGCTGGCACAGTGGTTCGTTACCGCCGATCGCGTGCTGTACGACCAGCTGGCCTCACACCTGCCCAACAAGCCGCTGGAAAACGCGGTCATTGTCAGTGTTGACCCGTCTGACTACTCGCAGCAGGAACTCGTTGGCATTTTCGGCCAGCTCATCGAAGAGCTGAGCTTGTCCGGGGTTAGCCGCATCATCATGACACAGCCTCCGGAAATTCCCGACAACCAGAATCTGCCTGCCTGGGCTGCGGCCATGAACGCCAGCGTTCCTGTTTATACGCCGACACGTCACCGGCTGGCCAACCTCGCCTCGCGTGATGGCTTCGTTGACGTTAGTACGGACAGTGACGGAATACTGCGCCGCGCTGCGTTGTGGCAACTCAACGACGGCGTGTTGTCGCCATCGCTGCCGCTCGCTGTCGCGTTCGACGGCGATGGCGCGAACGCTCATCACCGCATGTCGAGCGCCGAAGATGCCATCTACCTTTCCAACTATTCGGAACTGCCACGAATGGAGGCAAGTGACGTCCTTGATCCGGGCAACGACAAGACCGCGCTTGATGGTGCAACCGTGTTCCTGGACACGTCGCCTGCTCTCGTTGGTGCTGTCGCAATGTTGCCATCCGGACAATTTGTCACCGTTTCGGAGATCACCGCCGCCCTGCTCGCAGACGTCGAACAGGACAGGACGATCGTCTCGCCCAGCTGGGTGCGCGCGCTGGAATGGCTGTTGCCAGCCTTGCTCGCCATCGTCGCTGTGCTCTTCATTCCCGACCGGTCGCGCAAAGACATCGCGGTCCTGACCGGCGTCGCTGTTGTGACCCTGATTTTGCTCGAGACCCTCCTGTTGTATGTACTGCATATGCGCATGGACCTCGGTCGTCCTGTCGTCATTTTTGCTGGTGTCGCCGCCCTGAGCATCTGGCTCGTCGGCGATAAAAAACAGGAAGTCAAAGACGCTTTCAAGAAGGGCAACGACTTTCTCGCAGCGGGCAGACTCGAGCCGGCATTTGCGGAATTCCGCCGCTGCCCGCCTTCCGAGACAGTTGCGACCGTCATGTACAAGCTGTCGCTTGCCTTCGAGGAGCAGGCAAAACCGGAGCGCGCTGAGGCCGTGCTCGAATGGATGAAGCGTACGCACGGCACGCACACGGCTGCGTCGAGCAGCAAACAGGACTCAGCGGTGGGCCCGCAACGCCTCGGCCGGTATGTTATCGAGCGTCGCATCGGACGAGGCGCGATGGGCGCCGTTTACCTTGCCAAGGATCCGCGCATCAATCGACCAGTCGCACTGAAAGCGATTCCGATAGAAAAAGAATTCGAGGACGAGGAACTCAAAGAAGCCCGCCTCAGGTTTTACCGTGAAGCGGAGTCCGCCGGACGCCTGGCGCATCCCAATATCATCACCGTCTTTGACGCCGGTGAGGACAAAGGCCTCGCGTACATCGCGATGGAGTTCATCCCGGGAATCCCGCTGAAGAAATTCACCGACCCCAAAAAACTGCTCGCGCCCAAGCGCGCGCTGGAGCTTTGTGCTGCAACGGCAGAGGCGCTGGATTACGCCCATAACCAGGGCGTCATTCACCGCGACATCAAGCCCGCCAACCTGATGTACAACCCGAAAGAAGGGTCGCTCAAGATCACGGATTTTGGTGTCGCCCGAATGACCGACGGCAACGCCACCAAGACCGGAATCGTGCTCGGTACACCGATGTATATGTCGCCGGAACAACTCAATGCCGAAGACCTTACAGGCCACTCGGACTTGTTTTCGCTTGGTGTTACTCTATACGAGCTTTTGGCTGGGGAAGTGCCGTTCCAGGCGACAAACATCGCAGTGTTGATGACCAAGATTACGTCGGAGGACCCGGCCCCGATATCGCAGCGGCGGGCAGGAATCCCGCCCAGTGTGGATACGGTCCTGGCCAAGGCCCTTGCCAAGAAACCCCAAGACAGGTTCTCATGCGGTTCAGAAATGGCTATCGCATTGCGTAATTGCGCTCGATTTTCATAGACCGGAACAAGAAGAGTTGGTATCGCCCAGATGAGCCTACGCGGAAAAATTGAATTCGCTGAGATTACGGACACCGGTCGTGTCCGGGATCACAACGAAGATGCGATAGGCTCGGACCCCGAGATCGGCCTCATGGTGCTGGCCGATGGCATGGGAGGATACAACGCCGGCGAAGTGGCGAGCGGTATCGCCGTGCAGATCGTCTCCGAGCTGGCCACGGAAGGCGCCAGCCGCGAAAACCGCGACGAAGTCGATGCTCATAGCGGCATGATGCGCCAGTCGATCGTCCTCAGGGACGCCGTGTATCGCGCCAACAAGATCATTTTCCAGACAGCGCAGAGCCAGACGCACTGCGAAGGCATGGGCACAACAATCGTTGCCTGCATGTTCTACGACAACAAGGTGTCAATTGCCCACGTCGGCGACTCCCGTGCGTATCGCTTGCGCGGCGGCCAGTTCGAGCAGCTGACACTCGACCATTCGCTGCTGCAGGAACTCGTGGATCGCGGCTTCTACTCGGCCGAGGAAGCGCAACGGTCCACAAACCGCAATTACGTGACCCGCGCCCTCGGCGTCGAGCCGACGGTCGAGGTCGAGGTCCACGAATACGATGTGCTGCCGGACGATGTCTATCTGCTGTGCTCAGACGGCCTTCCGGACATGGTCGAAGATGAAGATATTCACTTAACTATCAGCACTTTTAATGCTAGTCTTGATAACGTTGGTAAGCAATTGATTGAATTGGCAAATGACCACGGCGGACGCGACAATGTGTCGGTCCAGCTGGCTCAGGTCATCACGCCATTCGCAGCGAAGAAGGGTCTCTTCGCGAAGCTTGCCGGGATGTTCCGCACGTAAGGGTGCAGGGGTTAGGAGATTGTCAGGTACTGGAGCGAAACGGCAGCACTGCTGTCAACCCTTCCTGCTGTCAAATGACTTCCTGTTTTTCGATTTGGTCTCACTGAGAACGGTGAAATGGCACGGTTAATTCTTAGTCTGGACAACCAGGTTCTGGCTGAATACAACATGACGAAAGAGCGCTACACGATCGGGCGCCTTCCAGATAATGATGTACGTATCGACAACCCCGCAGTCAGTGGCCACCATTCCCTGATCATCAATATCCTGAATGATTCTTTCCTCGAGGACCTGAACAGCACCAACGGCACTTACGTCAATGGCAAGCTGATCAAGAAGCATGCCCTGCAGCACGGCGATGTGATCACGATCGGTCACCACCAGCTGCGGTTCTCGGACCAGCAGGAACCGCAGGCTGAACAGGATGAGTTCGAAAAGACGATGGTTATCCCGGCCGGGCAGCAGAATGCCGAACAGCTGGCCGCTGCCGAGAAGGCGGCGGACGCGGCTGCCGCAGCCGCAGAACCCGACGATGCCGGCGTCAAACTGGACCCTGACGAACAGGCGGCACTTGAAGAGAAACCTAGAGCCGTTTCAATGGGTGAAACCGTCGCCGAGGAGCCGGAACCGGAACCGGTGCACTCCGAGACCCAGGCTGGTATCGACCCGAGCCTGGCCCCGAACGCCTTGCCGCTGGCCAAGCTGCAGGTGCTGAGTGGCGCATTCGCAGGCCGTGAACTGGAACTCACCAAGGCACTGACGACGCTCGGCAGGCCCGGTGTCCAGGTTGCGGCGATCACGCGTCGCGCCGAAGGCTATTACATTGTGCACGTCGAATCGGGCAAGGAAGGTGACTTCCCGCTCGTCAACGGCACACCGATCGGCGCGCAGGCCAGGAAACTCACCGACAATGACGTGGTGCAGCTGGCCGGTGTGAAGATGGGGTTCTTCGCCTCGTAACTTCCGGGGTCAGAGCCCCAGGGCTCTGACCCCAACCCTAATCGATTATCAGCGAATTTTCGCGGTGCATGATGCCGCAGACGAGTTCATACGGAATGGCGTCGGCCCACGGCGCGACTTCCTCGACCGGCAAGCCTTCTCCCCATAGCGTCGCGATGTCACCAATCTGATCGGTCGCATCGCTACCCAGGTCTACCGCAATCATATCCATTGATACGTTACCGATGAGCGGCACACGCCGCCCATTGAGCAGCACCGGCGTCCCGGTCCTGAAGTGCCTCGTGTAGCCGTCCCCGTATCCGGCCGAGATGATGCCGAGCGTCGTATCTTCCTGCGCCTGGTAGCGGCCACGGTAGCCAACACGAGCACCTTCCATTAGCGGCTTGGTCGCAATAAGCCGTGCTTCGAATTGCATAACGGGCGTCAGACCAAGATCAGCCGCGGTTTTGCCCTCAAACGGGGATATGCCGAACAGGGCGAGGCCGGGCCGAATCCAGTGGTCGCCGCGAAAACCGAGGCTCTGGCTCGCATCTGCAATCTGCGGCCACCCCAGCGTCGCGGGAGTATTCGCTACGCTGACGGCACCATCGAAATCCTCGACGACATCACGAAAACGATCCAGTTGTTCCCGGGTGATCGGGTTATCGAGTTCGTCAGCACTCGCGAAGTGTGACATCAGGCGCAGCTCCGACACGGCCAGGCACTCCCGCAGGCGCGCAATCAATGTAGTCGCCGCGGCCGGCGGGAAACCGAGCCTGTTCATGCCGGTGTCAAACTTGAGCCATACGACAGTCGAGCCGGCTCTCGCGGCTTCGAGCAGGTCTATCTGCTCCATGCAGTGCACAACGATCTCGAATCGCCGCGCCAGCGCCTCTTCGAGCTCTTCGGCCGTCAGTATGCCGGCGAGCAGAACGAGCGGCTTGTCGATGCCGTGCTCGTGAAGCTGCACAGCTTCTGGCAGGCGTGCGACGGCAAATGCGTCCGCTCCGTCGAGTGTCTCCGCGACCGCCTCCATGCCGTGTCCGTAAGCATTGGCCTTGATAACGGCCATTATGCGGGCGTCAGGCGCGGCGTCGCGAATGACTGCAAGGTTCTTTTTGAGCGCGCCGAGCCGGATGAGTGCTCGTGCTCCAAATGTCACTGATATGCCTCGTCCGCGTAATTATCGGGAACCCAGTTCTCGAACTTGGTATAGCGGCCGACGAAGGTCAACGGGAAGTCGCCGATCGGGCCATTACGTTGCTTGGCGATCGAAATGTCGGCCACTCCCTTACGTGGAGTGTCCTGGTTATAGACTTCTTCACGATAGATGAAAACGATCAGGTCGGCGTCCTGCTCGATAGCACCGGACTCACGAAGATCAGACATTACCGGCCGTTTGTCCGTGCGTTGTTCGACGCTTCGATTGAGCTGCGATAGCGCGATCACGGGTAGCGACAGTTCCTTTGCCAGCGCCTTGAGCGAGCGCGAAATCTCGGATATCTCGGTCGCCCGGTTTTCCTTGTTGCCGGGCACGGCCATTAGCTGCAGGTAATCGACCACGATCAGCCCGAGGCCGTGTTCCCGCTGCAGCCGGCGCGCGCGGGCGCGAATCTCGGTTGGCGACAGGCCGGGCGTATCGTCGATAAAAATTGGCGCTTCCGACATCAGTTGCACGGCCGTGTTGATACGCGACCAGTCCTCGTCGGGAAACTTGCCGGTGCGCAGGTGTGTCTGGTCAACTCGGCCCAGCGACGAAATCATGCGAAATGCCAGCTGTTGCGACGGCATCTCCATCGAAAAAATCGCGGTCGGTACCTTGGCCCCAATTGCGGCGTTTTCGGCAATGTTCACGGCAAACGTCGTTTTGCCCATCGACGGGCGTCCAGCGACGATAATCAGGTCTCCACCCTGAAGACCGGCGGTGAGCTTGTCGAATTCTGTGTAGCCGCTGGGGATACCCGTGATGTCGCCGTCAGACTGGTGCAGTACATCAATACGGTCGACCGCTTCGGGAAGAATATGTTTGAGCGCCTTGAAGCCGGAACGCCCGCGGGACCCGGATTCCGCAATCTGGAAGACGAGTTGTTCCGCCTCGTCAACAATTTCTGCGGCGGTTCGACCGTCGGTGGCAAACGCGGCACCACTGATTTCATTGCCTGCCGTTATCAAGGCGCGGAGCATCGATCGTTCGCGCAGGATCTTGGCATAGGAGCGCGCATTGGCGGCCCCCGGCGTCTCGTTGGCCAGCGACGCCAGGTATTCGAGGCCGCCTGCTGCGTCCAGTTCGCCGCGGTTGTCGAGCCACTCCGAAACCGTGACGACGTCGCAGGGATTGGCGTCCTCGGCGAGATCGGCGATCGCACCGAAGATCAGGCGGTGGTCTTTGCGATAGAAATCAGACGCGGATACGACGTCCGCGATCTTGTCCCAGGACTTGTGGTCGAGCATCAACCCGCCGAGCAATGATTGCTCGGCTTCGATCGAGTGTGGCGGCACCTTGAGACGCTGTTCCGCGCCGTCTTTCGCTACGCCATCACCTAGTGCTCGAACCATGCTCTCTCCGGGCAGATTACCCCTGCAGCTACGGTATCACAGCCGGGGATCGGCTGTGCGACCGCTCATTGCTCGGCCGCAACAACGCGTACGACAATCTCGGCATCCACATCGGTGTGCAAATGTACGCCGATCTCGAAATCGCCCAGCTCCTGGATCGGCCCTTCCGGCATACGGATTTCGCTGCGTTCCGCCGTAATCTGGATCTGCTCGAGGGCGTCTACGATATCGATAGGACCAACCGAGCCAAACAGCTTGTCTTCACTGCCAGCGTTGGCGGGGATGACGACTTCGGTGCCATTGATTTCCTCGAAGCGCTTCTTCGCGGCGGCCAGTTCCTCGGCGGCAGCTTTTTCGAGCTCGGCGCGACGAGCTTCGATCGCCTTGATGTTCGCAGGCGTAGCCAGCGCAGCCTTGCCGTGTGGAATGAGGTAGTTCCGTCCGTAGCCCGGCTTGACCTTGACGAGGTCACCGATCGTGCCCAGGTTTTCGACGTTGTCCAACAAAATGACGTTCATTGTCTTTTCCTACTCTTCGTTACTCGTAACGACGCGGCGCCTGTAGCCAAACCACGCGTCTGTATAACCCACCACTGCCAGCGCCATGATCAAGAACACGTGCAAGAACGGCAGCAGCACATAAACCATTATCACCACGAACAGTGGCAATTCACCGTCGACCACCATCCAGTGCACGACGGCCAGTCCCTGAAGCCAGAAGACTGCAAACAACACTATTGCGAGGCTCTGCAGCCACGGCATGCCGGTGGCGTAACCCAGCACGGCCGCGATCGCAAATATCAACGCAATCACGCGACCAAAACTCAAATCGCAAAACCGGCCATAAGGTCCGGTTTCTCCGGGCACCATCGTCGCGTAACGATACCCGAACAACAAATACAACGCGTACATCGTCCAGTGCGTCAACACCAGGCCGATGGTCATCATGTGCGCGATGAGCCCAGGATTCTCCTGCAACACCAGCGCCTGCTCGTCAAACGAATTGACTTGCGCCCATTCGAGCATCTGGGCCATCACTGGCTCCCAGTACGCGGCCATGTCGTCGATTGCAATATGCAAAGCGACGACCGCAACTGCCGCGACCAGCGCCGAGACCTGCATTGTCAGCGCCAGAGACCGCGTAGACTGTAGCACTAACGCCAGGACAACCGCGGGTACAAACGCACTTGTCACTGCGACAAACGCGAACTTCACCGGCACACCCGCAAGCAGGTACACCAGCACGAGGATCGCGCCTGCAATTGCTCCTTCGACAACCGCCGGCCTCCAACCCTGCCGTAAAACCAGCAGCACCATGAAGATGCCGCTGAACAGGTGCAGGAATGGCAGCGCCAAAGTCACTGCCAACGCTATTACTGCGTTTTGTGGCCGGGCGACCAGCCACGCAGCCAACGGTTGCACGTTTATCCTAGTCGATCGACCTAGTGCCGATCGGTATACGGCAACAATGCGAGGTAACGGGCGCGCTTGACGGCAGTCGCCAGCTGTCGCTGGTAGTTGGCCTTCGTGCCCGTAATCCGGCTCGGAACGATCTTGCCGGTCTCGGTGATGTATGCCTTCAGGAGATTGAGATCCTTGTAATCAATCTCCTTGATACCTTCTGCCGTAAAGCGGCAGTACTTCCGCCTGCGTGAATAACGACTCATGATTGCTCTCCTCAGGCGGTCTTCTCGATGGGCTCATCGCCAGCATCGTCAGTGGATTCTTCGGCAGCCGGTGCTTCCTCAGGCTTGTCCTCAGCCGCTTCCTCAGGCTTGTCCTCGGCCGCTTCCTCAGGCTTGGCTTCCTCGGCAGGAGCAGCTTCTTCAGCCGCCTCTTCTTCCTCCTGCTCTTCGGCAGCTTTCTCTTCGCGCATCGCGGCTTCTGCCGCAGCCTTGGCTTCGCGACGCTGCTGCGCCTCCTTCTCCTTGGCCTTTTCTTCGGCAACCGCGACAGCCATCGGCGACGCCTCCGTGATGGCCTCTGCGCGCCCGATTACCAGGTGGCGCAGCACGGCATCATTGAAGCGGAACGCACCCTTGATGTCGTCCAGCGGCTTCTGCTCGCATTCGACGTTCAGGAGCACATAGTGGGCTTTGTGAACCTTGTTGATAGGGTGCGCCAATTGACGGCGGCCCCAGTCTTCGGTGCGATGAACCACACCACCGGAATCGGTAACGATGCCCTGGTAGCGTTCTACCATGGCGGGTACCTGTTCGCTCTGGTCCGGATGGACCAGGAACACGATCTCGTAATGTCTCATTGTGTCCTCTCTCGGATTAAAACAGCCACCCGGCTTTCCGGTGTGGCAAGAGGTTCCCCGCCCAATTCGGCAGGGAGGCGCATCCTACCCCTCAGAGGCGGCAGACGCAAGCCGTTGTCGATTGATTTCGTAAAGAAAAATACCGGTGGCCACGGACACGTTCAGGCTCGAAACAACGCCTCGCATGGGCAGGCTCACGAGCTCGTCGCACAGTCCCTGCAGTCGCTTGCTGACACCCGTTTCCTCGCGACCCATGACGAGGGCCAGGGGCCGGTCCAGCTGAGTCTCGTAGAGAGACTTCGAGCCCTTGTCGCTGGAACCCAGCACGGTTACGCCGTAGTCCTTCAGCCACCCGGCCACCCTGGCCAGGTTTCCGACGCTGGCAAACGGCAGGCTCTCGGCGGCGCCCGAGGCTACCTTGCTCACTGTGCCGCCCAGGCCCGCCGCCCCATGCCGCGGCACTACGACCGCGTCTACCCCGGCGGCATCCGCCGTGCGCAGGCAGGCACCGAGGTTGTGCGGATCCTGGATGCCGTCGAGCAACAACAGCAACGGCTTGTCTCCGGATTGCAGGCGGTCCTCGACCAGGGATCTCAGCGCCGCTTCATCCAGCACCGTGGAGCGCCGAACCTCGGCAACAATTCCCTGGTGGCGCGATTCGCCACTGATCTGCGCGAGCCGCGCCCGGTTCGCGGGCTGAATCTCGATGCCTTGTACATTGGCCTCGGCAATCAGCGCTTCGACACGTGGATTCGCAGTCTGGTACTCAGCGTAGATACGCGAGATCTCGGCATCCTGCGATGACAGCAGCTGTTCGACCGCCCGCAGGCCCGTTACGTACCGTGACTTGCTCATTTTTCCTTTACCAGCCCGAAATCGATACGCCGGGTCTCCATGTCAACGCGTTGCACCTTGACGTGCAACGAGTCACCCAACCGGTACTTCTTGCCGGATCGCTCGCCAACGAGTTGTTGCGACCCGGAGTCGTAGTGATAGTAATCGTTCGCCAGGCTCGTGACGTGGACGAGCCCATCCACGAGCAACTCGCTGATTTGCACGAACAGGCCGAAATTGGTCACACCAGTCACTACGCCGGCAAACTCCTCGCCGAGCTTGTTCTCCATATACTCGCACTTGAGCCAGGCCTCGACGTCACGGGTTGCTTCCTCGGCCCGCCGCTCATGGGCCGACGTGATCTGGCCAAGGCGTTCCATGTCTGCGGATTTGTAGGCGAATTTACCCGGCTTGCCACCGCGGATCATGTGCCGAATCGCACGATGGACCAGCAGGTCCGGGTAGCGTCGTATGGGCGACGTGAAGTGCGCATAGGCGTCGAGCGACAGTCCGAAATGGCCGATGTTCTCGGGCGTGTACTCCGCGTGCGTCAGCGAGCGCAGCATCGTCATGGCAATCGACACGCTGTCGGGCCGCCCCTTGACCTGTTGCAGCAAGCGATTGAACTGCTCCGGCTTGACGTGATCGGGGTGCGGGACCTTGAGCCCAAGTGACAGCAGGAACAGCCGCAATTCGGCAAACCGCTCCGGGTCCGGTTTCGCGTGGACACGGTAAAGCCCCGGAATACGATGCCGGCGCATGAATTTCGCCGCCTGCACGTTAGCGGCAATCATGCATTCCTCGATCAGCCTGTGTGCGTCGTTTCTTTCGACGACCTTAATCGCGGCTATCGAGCCATCCTTGCCGAGTTCGAAACGCGTTGACGGAATATCGAGCTCGAGCGCACCGCGCCGCGCCCGGGCCCGCGCGAATGCCTTGAACAATGCGTGCAGGTCGCGCAGCATCGGGTGCAGTTTCTTCGGCACATCAGCGGGTGACCTGCCACTCAGGAACCCATCGACCTGGCTGTACGTGAGTCGCGCCGAAGACTTCATGACCGCCTCGAGGAATGTCGCCCTCGTGACCTTGCCGTCGGCGCTGACACGCATGTCACAGACCATGCAAAGCCGGTCGACTTTCGGATTCAGGCTGCACAGGCCATTCGACAGCACTTCCGGCAGCATCGGAACCACCCGGTCAGGGAAGTACACGGAGGTACTGCGTACCGTCGCCTGTTTGTCGAGGGCCGAGCCCACGTCGACATAGTGGGCCACGTCGGCAATGGCGACCAGCAGGCGCCATCCCTTGCCGGAGCGCTCTGCGAAAACGGCATCGTCGAAATCCCGCGCATCCGCGCCATCAATAGTGACCAGGTCGATGTCACGGAGATCTGTACGGCCTTTCTTGGCGCTGCCCGGAACGTCCTTGCCGAACTTGCGAATCTCATCGCGTACCGCTTTAGGCCAGCTGGTGGGTATGCCGTGCGAATGGATGGCGATATCGGTCGATATACCCTTCGCCCCCGGATCGCCGATGACTCGCACAATCTTGCCGGTCGCCTGCTCGACACGCGTCGGATAATCGAGAATACGAATGACGACAATCTGGCCGGGACTGGCGCCGCCCGACTCGCCCTTGGCAACGAGGATACGGTGGGCGATCTTCGGGTTATCAGGAATGACGATGCCGATGCCGCGCTCGCGGATGAACTGGCCGGCGACTTCCAGGGTGCCGCGCTCGAGAATCTCGACGAGATTTCCTTCGGGTTTGCCGCGCCGGTCCGCACCAACGATCTTCACGGCGACGCGGTCGCCGTCGAACAGTGGGCGCATCTCCCGCGCGGAGAGATAGACGTCGTCGCCGCCATCATCACGGATGACGAAGCCGAAACCATCGCGGTGTCCACTGATAACGCCGGTAACCAGGTCGAGCTTGGCCATCAGGCAGAATTCGCCGCGGCGATTCTCCATGATCTGGCCAGCGCGCACCATGCCGTAAAGCCGATCTTCAAGGAGTGACCGCATGCGCTGACCCTGCAAGCCGGTATTTCCGAGAATCTCTTCTATTCTCATAGGCTTACCTTTCTTTTCAAGAAAGGTAATCAGCTCATTGCGGCTTGGGATCGGGTGTTTGTAGGATTTCTTCTTTCGTTTCTTGGGCAAGCGATGTTGCTCCGTTGGAAATGCTGATTGACAGGTTGCGCCCGCTTTCAGTAGAGTGCGCCCCCTTGCCAGAACTGCGATTGTACGCGGTTCCGACGAGCCCAGGTGGCGGAATTGGTAGACGCGCTAGCTTCAGGTGCTAGTGGCCGTAAGGTCGTGGGAGTTCAAGTCTCCCCCTGGGCACCATCACTCCTTCAATGCGCTGTCGGATAGCGGCCTGAATGGCTGTGACGAGAACACCGCATCCAGCGACAGCCCAAAATAGTCGGCGAGCTTGAATGCCAGTGCGAGGCTCAGGTTGTACTGCCGCCGTTCGATGTAGCCGATCGTCTGCGGATGCACGCCTACCGCTTCCGCCAGTTCCTTGCGCGATATTGACCGTTCCGTGCGTAGCAACCTTATGCGGTTGTGAAAATCGACCTCCTTACTCGCGCCCATCGGGTTCCTCCAGCGTCCATGCTGCCACCAGCCGCGGCGCCAGCGCCCCCGTCAGAAAAGCGAACGCGGCAACTCCAAGGGCTACGTGGCGTTCGAAATCGAACGCGGTTGCGGCGGTTGCGACGATGAGCAGAAAGACCAATGCGTATCCATAGGCGGTCTTGTAACTCTGGTTGCGTACCGCAATCTGGTGTTCGTCCAGCAAGTCATCATCAAGTTCGAAAATTCCCCGCAACGACATGTTGAGCAGGAACGCGAAGCCCCAGAACGGAATTGCTGCGAGCAGCACCCACGCTGCGTGCTCGACCACCGCGATAATTCCCGCGCCAATTGCGGCCGCGCCGCCGATGCAGCCCAGGACGATGCCACGCCTCTTGCTGCGGGTTTGCAGGCGGTCGGCAAACGGACTGTTCACCTGCCCGAAAATGCGAAGTTGAAGTTTTGAGGCCATGGGTTAGTACCTGATCGATAAATTGTCGGGTATATCCTACTTTTTTTATTGCATATACGCAACCCCCGATTTCAGAATCGGGACGACCGAACACTCAGGATTTGTCGTGCGAAATACCCAGGGTTGCGTCCACGAGCCGATGAACTCTCTCGAATTGAGCAACCCACGGCGCCAGTCCATCCCTGACATAGGCATCGTAACCGTCAGCGTTGAGCGCCCACTTGTTGAGAAACTCCTGGTTGTTGCGAATCCCCTCAAGATCGCAGGTCACCTGGATCCTGACCTCGCCGGACTCGTCAACATAATTTCCCATACGCAACAGCTCGGGAAATTCGCCCGGAAGGAAGGCGAAGGCAGCCTGGCTGCTTTGGATAACCAGTAATGTCGAGAGTGCCGTGCGCGCCTGCTCCAACTGGACCAGGGCGCTGCGCAACTGCCTGTCAGACAAAATGTCCAGCCGCCCGACGCCAATTAGCTCATCAAACGCCGGCAGGCTTGGAACATTGATATTGAACACGTTGGAATTTGCGAGGGCGATGCATTCCGTATTGGTTAGCTCGTCTCGTCCGGATTCGCCGTACAGCACCTCTATCGCGGTCATGATCGCGCCCGCGCTGCCAAGGCGCCGGTCACGGAGCCGGGCATTCTGTTCGTCCGCCTGCAGGATGTCGGCGTGCAGCCGCTCCAGGAATTGGCGTTCGTCCTGCCGATCCTGACGCGCGGTAACCCAGTCATCGACCTGCAAACCGATAAGAATACCGATGACGACGATCAGGATCTCGACAAGAAAGGTTGACCAGTCCTGGCGCTTCAGTGCATTTGCGATGCGGCCAATGATCATCTAGCGCTCGTCAACGAGTACGTCGACCACCCTGCCGTTATGGCTCGTCAGGCACGTCGCTCTCGCCGTATTGCCGCGCGCGAGCGTCATTGTTGCACGCACCGTAAATCCATTGGCGTTCTCCCTTACCGAATTCGCTCTGACGGTCGTCGTATCGAAGCGGCTACGCAGTTCATCAACGCACGATTGCTCGGCATAGCTCATCGCCTCACTGTCGCCACCGCCGCCGAACTGCCAGTTCCAGAGATACCATGCGCCGGCGACGATAATCGCCAGCATCACGAGGTTGCCTAGTGCTTTCATAACCGACTGCCTCCTCAGGACGTGGTGGTACCCAGGTGCCGATGCCGTTTCAGGAACTGGTAGACGGGAATCGATATTGCCGTCAGGACGAGCCCGTAAATCGTCGAATCAAGGTTCGTCGCAGCAACAAACAACGCGACAGCCGTCCATCCGGCAGCGCAGATGTAACCCGTGATCGGAAAACCCCAGGCCCGGAACGGGCGTTCGGCTTCCGGTTCCTGGCGGCGCAATCGAAATACGCCGATCACGAGCCCCACATACATCGCGACAAAAAAGATCGTGACGAGACTCAGGAGCAGGTAGAACTGACCTGCGGCAATAAGGATAACGGTCAGCACCCAGGTGATGAGCACCGCGCCAGCCGGTGTCCCTTTATCGTTCACCCTCGTCGCCCGCCGCGTCCCCAGTCCGTCCGTCGATAATGAATACAGCACGCGCGAAGCAACCATGTACTGCAGGTTCTGGTGTGACAGCAGAATGAAGATAGCGGCAAAGATAACGACTGTCCCCGCCCCGGCGCCGTAAACCGCACTAATCGCGCCGGCCAGCGCCAGCTCATGGCCGATCAGCGTTCCGAGCGGCACGCTCAGGACGATGGCGAGATTCAGGACGATGTAAAGTACAGCGACGATCAGGGCAGCCTGCAGGCTGCCAACAGCGACCGCACGCGCCCCGGACTTCATCTCACCGCTGAAATAGCTGGGTGCATACCAGCCGTCATACGTATATACGACGGCTGCAACGACAATACCGAGCGCGGCCCAGCTCGGGTCACCACGGGGGACACTCACGTTTGCCACTTCTACGGGGCCGCCATTTATCGCGGCACCGAAGAACAGGCTCGCAGCCAGCGCGATTACGATCAGGCCAATGATCGCCGACGCTATTTGCTGGATTGTTGCCCCTACCCGGACACCGCGGAGTTGCAGCATAGCGAAGCAGGTTGATACGGCAATCGCGACGACCTTTACATAGGGAGCCAGCCGCGGTTCGAGCAGTGCCACGTATTCGGCCAGGACAAATGCTTTCAACGCCATCGAGGCGCTGTTGGCGACCCAGTCGGACCAGCCGATCAAGAAGCCCGGGTAAGGACCATAGGCGTGTGCCACAAGCGCATAGATACCCCCCGTACGCGGCGTCATCGAAATCAGCTCGGCGACGACGAGCAGGCTCACGAACACGAAAACGGCGCATACGATCCACAGCGCCATGTACGGCCACGGCTCGCTGATCGTTGTCGCGATTTCCCCCGGTGTCCTGAGAATGCCGAGGCCGATGACGAAACCGATGCCCGCCGCTATCGAGAAGCCCCGGCCGAGCAGGCGTTGCAGTGAATTCTGCTCCACTAGGCTTCCAGGGCCCGGCGCTTCTCTATCTGCTCCTGGACCTCATAGAACAGGTCGTCCCGGAGGCCCAGGATCTTGAACATTTCCACGACGGTGAAAAATGGTGCCGCGAGCTGTGCCTGGATCGGGTGCTTCACCAGTACAGGCATCGATCTCTCGATCGCGTGGCCAATGAACTGGGCCGCGTAGCCGCCGAAAAATGCCACCGCCGCCACCATGCCTGATTGCGCATTCGGCATTGTGCCGATGTAGCCCGCCAGCTGCGCGATCAGCACGGCAAATACCAGGAACACAATCGCAAACACCGCATCGAGCGTCAGGTAGAACAGGAAAAACGCAATCATGACCACGTGCCCGAGCGTGACGGTAACCCCACCGATGTCCATGTTGACCCAGGACAGGGGAATCAGGACTCCCAGCATGATGGTGGGTATACCGATCATGTGCACAAAAATATTCAACGGGTGCTGGTGCGACGCAGCATAGCCCGTGAGCATTTCCATGAGCTTTCCGTCCCGGCTCATCAGCAACTCCTGTCATTAACCCGTAACAGATTATAGAGACTATTCCGTATTGATTTGGATTTGATAGCTGCGAAAGTCATCAAAGCCAGCTAAAGTTATGTTGCATACTGAGGCATAACTGCCTGGGGGAGGACAGTATGAATCCGCCTGTTTTGGCACTTATCCTCGTCGTGCTCCTGCTCATCTGGCTGTTGGTTCGCCGGCGGCAGGGCACGGCCGACAAAACCAGTGACAATCCGGCTCCGCGCGTCAGCCAGAAGAACACGGCGTTTCACGCCGTTTCGATCAAGATCACCAGCAATGCGTGCAAAGCCGCAAGGGACCTCGAGGGCCGGCGATTCCTGTCGTCAGCGGCACCCAGGTTGCCGTTGCCCGAATGCGATGTCCTCGAATGCAACTGCCGGTTTGCCCATCACGAGGACCGGCGCACCGGCAAGGATCGCCGCAGCCCGTTCAGACCGGGTGGCTTTGGTGCTGCATCAGGTAGATACGAGCAGGAACAGAGGGAAGGCAAGGACCGCCGCGCCAGCGAGGAAGAGGAGTCTTTCTAGGTCCCCGCCCTGCTGGCCGGCAATTGACTTACGCCTAGTAGCCGTAAGCCGATAAGGTCGATTCGTAGTACGCCAGGTCCTGCTCGATACGAGCTCTGTCGGCAATCAGCTGCTTGATCTCGGCCTCGAGTTCCCCGGTCCGCTCGGAAAGTTCCTTGAGCTCCACGAGCAGCTCCACGCGCCGCTCCGACGTCGTATCGTCGTTAATCAGCTCCAGCTCGGCAGCAATAATACGATCTTCCGCATTATCGAGCTCCTGCTCTTTCGAGTAGATCAGCGAATTTGCCGAATTCAGGCTCGAACGCAGCGAGTACAACTTGTGACCTGCGTTGTAAGCCTCGAGAAATTCGGGCTCCATGTCCGCCGGACAGATGCCGTTATAGCTGCGGCCATTAGCGCCATGACTGAATGCACGTCCAGGCTGGCAAAACGCTTCGACCCCCTGCGCATGACCAGCGCGATACGCTGCGAGGTCGGCTGTTACACCGTGCTTGGCGCAGGCTTTGCGATGAGTGCCAATGCGGTCCGCTGAATAGCCGCGCGATCCATCCTCGTAACCGATCGACGTCCAGTCGACCGTCAGGCATTCATCGGCGCTCATCGAGGCGCAGCCGCTGAGTCCGATCAGGGCAGCTACCGCCAACAGGTTCAGATACTTGCTATGCATAGCAATTCCTCCGCAATTCCTTTGTCGAGTCTGCACCACTAATAGCGCAGCGAACCTGAATTGCGCCTGAAAACTGCGGCCTGCTACCGGTTCGGGAGGTGGCCAATGTGATCTGCGTCACAGTGGCCGGGGAACGCCCCGGATAACCTGATCAGCAAGGTAAACAAGCGGATTTCCGAGATGGACATCGAGAGTTTCAGCGGCGCGGCAACAGTCGCGTTAGCCAGCACCATTATATTCGTGCTGGCGATGAAATCCGTACAGCTCATCTCCCGCAGCGTACACTCCAGCCCCAGCTTCACTGACGGCATGATGCGCGAAGCCGCACAGCGATTTCGCGAGGAGTTCGAGCGGCTCAGCAACACGCAGTCCACTTATCTCAGCGCCGCACTGGTTTTCGTTGTGCTGTTTGTCGCGGCTCATGTGCTCCAGGCTGAGCGCCTGTACGAGGGTTACTCGGACTGGCAGTTATTCCTGTTCCTGTTTGTTCTGGGCATTGGTGCCGTGCTCGCCGTGTTGCGCCTTGTACAAACATTCATAGCGCGCCACCAGGTTCGCCTGTTACGTGACGCCAACATTGCGATCGGCCATCAACTACAGCGCATCGCCGCCGGAATGGGCCGCGTCTATCACGACGTTGAAACCGACGCGGGCGTAATCGATCACCTCGTAGTGGGCACCGGCGGCGCATACGCGGTCAATGTGTTCGCCAGGAGCCCCGTCCGGAACGGTTACGTTGAACTCAAGAAAAACACGCTCCATTTCCATCCTTCCGATGTATCGGAATCGGTTGTTGCGACAGGAAAACGTACGGCTGCACTGGAACGCGAATTTCGCCGGCTGCTTGATCACCGTGTGCGCGTTCGCTCGGTCATCGCAGTGCCGGGCTGGGAAGTTCACGAACAATCCAGCGAGGAGCACCTTGTTGTCAACGATCGCAGCCTTCCCATGGTGCGCGGCTGGAAGGACCAGGCGGACTACCTGATGAATGAAGACGTCGAAGCACTTCACGAAATGCTGGCGTCCGTTACAACGGCCTGAGCCGGGACTCGAGCTGTCCTTTCTCCATTACGTCATTCAACTCGTCGGCCAGGCGCCGGCATTCTGCGACAACCTGTCGCCATAGCCTCATCCGCTCTTCCGGTGTAAACGTCTCGAAGTCGGTTCTGTCCGGAACCTTGTTATTCGGCAGTCCGGCAACGAACTCCTGCGACGGACTGACGAGTATGGTCCGATCCACGTGAGCAGGGTCGGGCCGCCGCCAGCTGAGCTTCTTGTCAAACCAGCCCGGCACGATGTAGTCATAAAAGTGCGGATACAGGGCGAGACGGTCCTCATCCGCTTGCGGCAAATCGAGGTGGTAGTCGATAACACCGCCATCCCGGTATACGCCATGCAGCGCACCTTCGATGTCCCGCACGCCATTCAGTACCAGCGGAATCGAGCCGGTCGCAACGATCGCATCGAGCAGGTTGTTGTCGCGCAGGATCACCCGCTGCAACCGAAACCCTTCGGCATCGAAAAACGGCGGCAAATCGCGTGCATCAAAAAACAGCGCTCGCTCGAAAAACCAGCCAAGCGTTCTGCGACTAACGAGGTTCAGGCTTGCCGCAAGAATCAGCGCCGCACCCAGGACATAGTGCTGTTCGGATGCGGCGATGTGCCGCGCACGCACGGTCATGATATGGGTTCGAAATACAGGATGGCTGAGAATCTGACTTGCCCCCTCTTCTCCGACAATGACGTCGAGAATCTCGCGACTCTTGGCCGTGATCTCGTGGATGTCCGGATCTGCGCTGTATTCCTGGTGAATGTAGGCTTCTTCGAAGCGTTCGATTGCAGCCACCGGATCATCCTGTGCGTAGCAGGCAAATCGCCAGGATCCAATGGATGTGCCAATCAGGTGCACGGGACCGCTCAATTGCGGAACGATTTCACTCAGGATGACGCGGTCCAGCTGGCTCAGGACCAGCCACTTGGCGCCGCCCGACGCCCCGGCAATCGTACCGATGCGCTCCGGGGCGAACCCATGCCGGCGGATCGTGTCAAAAGCTCCTGGACCTGCCCGAAAGGTCAGGTTTTGCGTCGTCAAAGTACCGTGCTCACAGTCTGTAATCGGCTCCGGGGGTAGAATCCTACACAATGCAGCAAACGATCCGACATTTTTTTGTCGTGGCGGTGATTCTCACCATGTCACTGGCCGCGCCATTCGCTTTTGCTCATGGCGACGAAGAGCAATTGTTGTTCGTCGCAATGGATGGCAGCGACGCGAGCGACTGCACCGACAGTGCCGCCCCGTGTCGCACGATCGGCTATGCAATGAGCCGTGTTGGCAAGCTCGGACAAATTCGAGTTGCCAGCGGAACCTACCCGGTCGATGACGCGGAACAATTATTCCAGTTGGTCAGCGGTGATGTCGATATTATCGGCGATTCGTCGACGCTCACCGGGGTGCCTGCAAAGTTCGCGGCGCACCTCAGCGAACGCGGCTTTCATGTCCTCGCTGACCAGAAAGGCATCGATATCGCCGCGGCCGCGCGTACAGATGAAATGCTGGCGCTGCATGCGAGCCTGCAGTCGAGCATACCTGCGACGCCTTGCACTGGCGGCAGCGCTAATGGCCTGCCCTGCTCCGGCGTCGATCTCCTGTCGCACTTTGGCCTGGCCGACATCAGTGCCCGCCCCGGCGGTTCCGCGGACGTCTGGGGCTTCGTCGACCTGAACAGCAATCGTGAGTACGCCATCGTTGGCTTCAACATCGGCACCGGCATATTCGATGTGACTGACCCGGAGAATCCGCGTGAAGTCGGTTTTATCGACGGCCAGCAAACATCATGGCGTGACATCAAGGTTTACCAGTACTGGGACGATGCTGCGGGGCGCTTCATGGCATTTGCGTACGTTACGACGGACGGCGCAAGTGACGGCTTGTTTGTCATCGATCTCAGCGGCCTGCCGCATCGCGTGCGGCAAATCACCTATGCCAGCCAGTTCGCGCAGGCGCATAACGTCTATGCCACGAATACGGACTTCGGTACCGGACTCGCGTTGGGCGATCAGCTGCCGCGCCTGATTATCGCGGGTTCGAGTATCAACAACGGGCCCTATCGGGCGTACACAGTCGCGAATCCCGAATCACCCGTGTTCGAAGTCATGCCAGGTTCCGGGCGCAGCGATTACATGCATGACGCGGCATCGATGATCATCAACGACAGTCGCAAGGACACGCAATGTGTCAACGGCACAACCTACTGCGAGCTCCTGTTCGACTTCAACGAGGGAACGTTTGACGTCTGGGACGTCACCTCCCCGGGCAGCCCGGCACGCCTCAGTCGCACCAGCTATGCGAATGTGGAGTACGTTCATTCCGGGTGGTGGTCCGAGGACAAGCAGTATCTCTATGTTCACGACGAACTCGATGAGCGCAACCGCGGCCTGAATACGACACTGCGCGTCTACTCGCTCTCAAGCCTCAACGCACCGGTCCTCGCCGGCACATGGACGGGGCCAACAAGGGCAATTGATCACAACGGCTTTGTTCGCGGTAATCGCTACTACATGTCCAATTACACGCGCGGGCTCACCGTCCTCGATATCAGCGACCCGGCCAATCCGCAATCTGTTGGCCGGCTCGACACCTACCCGGCATCCGACTCGAACAGTTTCTCCGGCGCCTGGGGCGCTTACCCGTTCTTCCACAGCGGTACCGTCGCAATCAGCGACATCAACAGCGGGCTTTACCTCGCGCGCGACATGACACTCGACGTGCCCGAAGGGCAGCTCGCGTTGTCGGCTGCCTCGTATGGCGGCGCCGAGGGCACACAGGTGCAGATCAGCGTCAGCCGGCTTGGCGGCAGCCAGGGCGCCGTCAGCGCGGCCTATGAACTCGTTCCCGCCTCGGCGAATGCTGATGATCTGCTCTCAACCAGCGGAACGCTGTCCTGGAGCGACGGCGATACGGCCGACAAGGTAATAACCCTCGACCTGCTTGCCGACGCACAGGCCGAGAACCTCGAGCGCATGTTGATCCGCCTTGTCGCACCAACGGGCGGAGCCACCCTGGCTCCGCAAAACGTGGCCAGTGTCTATGTCAGCGAAGCCGGCGCCGCTGCAGATATCGGGTTTGCGGAAGTAACGATTGACGCGGCAGAGCGCGGCTTTGGCAAGGCGGTCGTTATCGTCCAACGAGCAGGCAGCGCCACTGGCGCCGCCAGTGTTGACTACTCGATGACGGCTGGAGATGCAGACCCCGGTGTCGATTTCACAGGGCCAACGAGCGGCACACTGAGCTGGGCGGATGGCGACGCCGACCCACGCTGGATCGAGTTCGAGATTACGAACGATGGCGTGGCGGAGGCGGATGAGTTCATCGAGCTAACACTGTCCAATGCGGCTGGCGCCGGCATCAGCCAGGCGACAGTACGAATCAATGTCGCTGACGCACCCAATACGGCACCGAACGCTGTTGCTGGCGCGAGCCAGTCTGTAAGTTCGGGCTCAAGTGTTACGCTGGACGGCAGTCAATCAAACGATCCCGAAGGCGATACGCTCAGCTACCAGTGGACCCAAATTGCCGGTGCGGCTGTCACGCTCAACAATGCCGACGCGGTGAGTACTACATTTACCGCACCCACCGTAAGCTCTGACACGTTGCTTCGATTCCGCCTGACGGTCTCCGATCCACGTGGACTCGAGAGCACTTCAACGACGTCGGTTACCGTGCGCCGGCAAGGCGGCGGAGGTGGTGGCGGTGGGGGCTCGGTGACCTGGTTGCTGCTGTTCCTCGCCATAGCGAGCGCAGCGACGCGATCCCCTACTCGAACGGATGCTGCTTGATAATCGTCTGCTCGCGGTCCGGTCCCGTTGAGATGATATCGACCGGAACGCCGGCCAGCTCCTCGATCCTCGCCAGGTAATCGCGCGCCTTCGACGGCAGGTCATCGTAATTGGTAATGCCGACTGTCGACTCCTGCCAGCCGGAATGTTCCTCGTAGACAGGTCTGCATTCGGCAAATCGATCGACGACAACAGGCACTCCCGGTATCGCTTCGCCGTCAATCTCGTAACCAACGCAGATCTGAATCGTCTCGAGTTCATCGAGCACGTCGAGCTTGGTTACGCACAAGCCAGAAACACTGCTGTTGACGATCGAGCGCCGCAGCGCGGCGGCGTCGAACCAGCCACAGCGGCGTGGCCGCCCCGTTGTGGCTCCAAACTCGGCGCCAACACTCGCAATATGTGCACCCGTATCATCGAACAACTCGGTCGGAAACGGCCCCGCGCCAACACGCGTGGTGTAAGCCTTGACGATGCCCAGGATGTAATCGAGATTGCGTGGGCCAATACCGGTGCCGGTACTTGCCGCCGCAGCAACTGTATTTGACGACGTCACGAACGGATAAGTGCCGTGATCGATATCGAGGAAAGTTCCCTGCGCGCCCTCGAACAGTATGCTCTGCCCCTTTGCGGCGAGGTCACTGAGTATCTGGGTTACGTCAGCAGTAACCGGGGCGATCACCTCGGCAGCCGCCAGCGCTTCGTCGAGCGTCTTGTTGAAATCGACGGTTTCGGCGCGGAAGTAATTCTTCAGCAGGAAGTTGTGGTAATCGAGAACCTCACCGAGCCTGGCCGCGAATTTCTCTCGAACGAACAGGTCGGAAACCTTCAGGGCACGCCGCGCAACCTTGTCTTCGTAGGCGGGCCCGATACCCCGCCCCGTCGTGCCGATGGCCGCCGAACCCTTGGCCTTTTCCCGTGCCAGGTCGAGTGCCGCATGCGACGGCAGTATGAGCGGACATCCGGGGCTGATTTTGAGTCGCTCAAAAACCGGTACACCGTTCTCGACAAGCGCATTGGCTTCGCTGACCAGGGCATCCAGCGACAGGACGACACCATTACCGATCAGGCAACTGACGCCATCACGCAGGATTCCCGACGGAATCAGGTGCAGGACGGTTTTTTCGCCGCCTATGACGAGCGTGTGGCCGGCATTGTGACCGCCCTGGAATCGCGCCACTGCGGCCGCACGATCCGTGAGCAGATCGACAATCTTTCCTTTGCCCTCGTCACCCCACTGGGTGCCGACAACAACGACATTCTTTCCCATGGTCTTCCCGATCGTTATCAGCGCACGATAAACAAGAGCAACAGACCCGCAATCATCGAGGTCAGGCCAAACGTGCGAATTTGATTGTCACCCAGACGCGCTATCTGCGCCACCAGCTCGCGGTATTTGGACGGGCCGATAAACGGCAGCATGCCCTCGATGACAAGCACGAGGGCAATCGCCGTCAGTATTTCCTGCCAGTGCACGCCGCGTTCGTTTACCGACTGCCGTCCGACTTGTTCAGGTAGCGGAAGAAATCGCTATTCGGGTCCAGCACCAGCAAGTCACCATCCTTGCCCATCGAATTCCGATACGCATCGATGCTGCGATAGAAGGCGTAGAATTCCGGATCCTTGTTGTACGCGTTGGCGTAGATCTCGGCTGCGCGGGCATCGCCGTCACCACGGATTTTTTCGCCATCACGATACGCATCAGCCAGGATCACAGTAACGTCGCGATCTGCTGAGGCGCGCATTTCCCGTTCGGTCTCACGCCCCTGCGCGCGGCGCTCGGTTGCTATGCGCGCGCGCTCTGCCGCCATCTGGGCATAAACGGAGTTGCGCACGTCCTCCATGAACTCGACCTGCTTGACGCGGAAATCAACCAATTCGACACCAAGGTCCTGCGCAGTACCGGCCGCAGTCTCCAGCATGTCACGCATCAGCTGTTCGCGACCGATCGAGATCGCTTCGGTAACGGTGCGTTTGCCGAATTCGGTCACGACTGCATTCTTGATAATCTCCGACAGTCGCCTGCTGCCGATATCGAGTATGCCGCCGGTCGAGGTGTAAAACCTTACCGGGTCAACGATGCGCCACTTCACGAAGAAATCGACTTCCAGCGCCTCATTTTCAGCGGTAAACACGCGCTCCGGCGTATCGGCGATCGTCTGGATGCGCTTCGGGAACTTGCGCACGGTATGGACCACCGGAATTCGCCAGTGCAGGCCAGCTTCGAAATCAGACTTGACCACTTCGCCGAGGCGCAGCTTAATCGCCAGCTCACGTTCGTTGACGGTAAACGCAGACAGACCGATACTGACAAGAATCAGCCCGACGACGACGAGGGCTGTAAATTTTGCGCTGTTCATTCCCTTACCCTCCGTTGACGTGGATCCACCTGGTCGATACGTGCCTCGTTGCGTTGCTGGTTTGACATCTGACCTTCCGCGGCGCGATCGACGTCGGCCGGAACCAGTTGACGGTTACCCTGCCGAATCAGCTGGTCGACTGGCAGGTAAAGCAGATTCCCGCTGCCCTGCGAATCGAGGAATACCTTGTTCGAGCGGCCGTAGACATCTTCGACTGCATCAATGTACAAACGCTCGCGAGTCACCTCGGGCGCCTTCTGGTACTCGATCAGCAGCGCCTCGAATCGCGCTGCCTCACCTTCGGCATCTGCGATGACTCTGGAACGATAAGCTTCGGCGTCCTGGATCATCTTCGCGGCGTCACCACGCGCTTTCGGGACAATGTCCCTGGCGTAGGCGTCGGCCTCCAGAATGTAGCGTTGGCTGTCATTACGTGCCTTCTGTGCGTCATCGACCGCATCCTGTACCGCTGTTGGATAATTCACGGTCTCGAGCGAAATCGAGGTCACGGTGATGCCGGCGCCGTACATATCCAGCGTGCTCTGCAGTACCGCTTGCGTGCGCGCGGCAATTTCGTCGCGCCGTGCGGCAATGATGACGTCGAGTTCGCTGGTGCCGACAACTTCCCTGAGAGCGCTCTCCGTCACATCCTCGAGCGTGCCCTCGGGATTCTCGACTTCAAAGCTGTACTTGACCGGATCGGTGCGGCGGTACTGAACGACCATGTCAATAAAGACATACTGCTCGTCAGCCGTCAGCATCTCGGTGCTGTACGGAAAATTGCTCACCGCGTTGGCATTAACCTTGTCGACCACTTCGATCGGATACGGGATGTGCCAATGAAGGCCGGGCATCGTCGTTTCCGTGTAGGCGCCGAAGCGCTGCACAACGCCGCGTTCTGCCTCGTCCACGCGGTACAGGCCCGTAAATCCCCACGCAATGATCAACAGGATGATGAGGAACATTCCGCCCCCACCCGCACCCGGACCGCCGCGGCCTCCGCCGCCGCCGAGGATTGCGCCCAATCGCTTTTGCCAGTTCTGAACGATCTGGTCGAGATCGTTCGGCTCGTTGTCGTCTCTTTTCCAGGGATCCTTTCCGTTCCCCGAGTCATTCCAGGCCATAGTCTCTCTACTTCACTCCTGCCTGTGCCGTTTCTGTTGCCGACAAAGGCTCCAACAAATCCACCGGAAGATTTTCACGCTTGAGGAAGCGATATAAGTCTGTCTCGGCCATTTTCAATTGCAGCGTCCAGCCGCCATCATCGCATGCCTCCTCATTGAGGACAGCACCGATTTCAAAAAGTTTTGCGCGTTGCCGGCCCTGGGTCGGCTGCAGGTGCATAACGCCGTGAACCATCTTGCGCTGCAGGCGATCGCCGATGGCTTCGAGCAACATCGGAATACCATCGCCCGTCATTGCTGACAACCATGCGGCGCGACCCTCACCCGCCTGGTTGTTCGTGACGCGCGGCTTGCGGTCCAGCTTGTCGATTTTATTGTAAACGCGGATTTGCGGCACCTTGTCTGCGTCGAGCTGCTTCAAGACAGAGTTCACCTGGCGCACCCGCTGCCAGCGGTCGCTGTCGCTGGCGTCAATCAAATGCAGTATGAGGTCTGCCTCGCGCGCTTCCTGCAGTGTCGAGCGAAAGGCGGCGATCAGTTCGTGCGGCAAATCGCGAACGAAGCCGACCGTGTCTGCCAGCACGACCTCGCGGCCATCCGGTAACTCCAGTCGCCGCACAGTAGGGTCGAGCGTCGCGAACAACTGGTCTTTGACGTACACACTCGCGTCGGTCAATGCGTTGAACAAAGTCGATTTGCCCGCGTTCGTGTAACCGACGAGCGCTACCGTCGGCACTTCCGCACGAACCCGGTTTTGGCGGTTCATCGTGCGCCTCGCATCGACGTGCTCGAGGCGTTCCCTGAGCTGCTTGATGCGTGCGCCGAGTAACCGGCGGTCGGTCTCGAGCTGCGTTTCGCCCGGGCCGCGCAGGCCAATACCGCCTTTCTGGCGTTCGAGGTGAGTCCATCCGCGCACCAGGCGCGTCGACAAGTGCCTGAGCTGCGCCAGCTCGACCTGCAGCTTGCCTTCGAAGCTGCGCGCGCGCTGCGCAAAGATATCGAGGATCAGTCCGGCACGGTCGAGCACGCGGCACTTGAGCTCGCGCTCGAGATTGCGCTCCTGGCTTGGCGACAATGACGTCGACGAAATAACGAGTTCCGCCTTGTTGTCTTCAACGCTGTCTTGCAGCTCGGCAAGTTTTCCTTTGCCGATAAAGAAGCGCGGATCCGGACGGCGACGCTTGCTGATGACTTCATCAACAATAATCGCCCCTGCCGAGACGGCCAGTTCTTTAAACTCTTCGCGTTCGGAGTCGTCCGGTGCGCCGTCGGGGCCCGCGTGGACAAGAATTGCACGTTCGCCGCTTTGCGGTCGTTCAAACAAATATGAACTCCCGCGGCGATAAGCCGATCAAATCAATCGTCTCCTGCGTCGTCGTCCGGTAGTGGCAGGCGAACATTGCGCGACGGCACGACCGTCGAAATCGCATGCTTGTAAACCATCTGGTTGACACTGTTCTTGAGCAGTACAACGAATTGATCAAAAGAATCTACCTGGCCTTGTAACTTGATGCCGTTAACGAGGTATATCGAAACCGGTACCTTTTCCTTTCGCAGAATGTTGAGGAAAGGGTCTTGGAGCGATTGCCCTTTAGCCATGACTGGGTCTCCTTATTTTTATGATTTTATGAACCGCATACCGGTGGCGCCGGTTGCCCACGCGAGTTCAGCCTAAGCGTCCAAAAATTCTATCAGAGACGCCGATATGGCGTCGATCGAACCGGCTTCAAGGGGGTCGAAGCTCATCAGCCCGGTTTCGCTGCGCAGCCAGGTAATTTGGCGCTTGGCCAGCTGTCGCGTGGCATAGAGGGCCTTCCTGCCCGCCTCCTCCAGGCTCGTCAGCCCGTCAAGGTGCTGCCACAGCTGCCGGTACCCCACCGAGCGCATCGACGGGTGCTCCGAAGTCAGCCCCGCACGGTTATAAAGCACTTTTACTTCATCAAGGAAGCCATTGTTTAACATGAAGTTTAGACGCTTCTGAATGCGCTTGTGCAGGACCTGGCGGGGCTCGGGTTGCAAGGCGACCTTGACGAAACCGAGGTCCTCGTTGCGATGCGCACCCGCCTGCGATTGCCACTCGCTCAGCGGCCGCCCACTGGCCTCATACACTTCCAGCGCCCGCTGAATGCGCTGCCGGTCATTGGGTTTAATGCGCTTTGCGGCGTCCGGGTCGACTGTGCGCAGGCGTTCGTGCAGGGCCGGCCAGCCCAGGTTTTCCGCATCCAGGTCGATCATTGCGCGTATTTCCGGGTCCGCGGCCGGCAATTCGGCGATGCCGCCAGTCAAGGCCCGGAAGTACATCATCGTGCCACCGACCAGCAGCGGAATCCGGCCGCTGCCAAGTATGTTGTCAATCTCGGCCCTGGCGTCGCGCACAAAATCGCCGGCAGAGTAGCTTTCCTCGGGATCCCTGATGTCAATCAGACGATGCGGCGTACGGCGCAGCGTCTCAGCATCGGGCTTGGCCGTGCCGATGTCCATGCCACGGTAAACGAGCGCAGAATCGACGCTGACAACGTCAAACGGGAATCGCTTGCACAGGCTGATCGCCACATCCGTCTTGCCGGACGCGGTCGGTCCCATCAGGCACACCACGGTCTTCATCGGAGTTCGCCGTTACTGGCCGCGCATGAACAGTTTGTCGAGTTCGGCCATCGAGATAGCGGTCCATGTGGGCCTGCCATGATTGCACTGGTCAGCCCGGTCCGTCCCTTCCATTTCACGCAGCAGTGCGTTCATCTCGTCCAGCGTCAGCATGCGGTTTGCACGCACCGAATGATGACAGGCCATCGTCGCAAGAAAGTCGTGGCTCATGTCTTCGACGCGATTGCTCTGCCCCGCCTGTGACAGATCGGCAATAACGTCGCGCAACAGCGATTCGGCATCCGCATTGCGCAACAATGCGGGAACTTCCCGAATTACGAGACTGGTCGGCCCGGCCCGATCGATGACGAGGCCCAGCCCCTCAAAAAATTCTGCCGACTCCTCGACGAGGTCGGCCTCGCTCTGCGCAACGGAAACGCTCGCAGGCACGAGCAACGGCTGGCGCACCACAGACTTGTCCTCGTAATTGCCCTTGAGCTTTTCGTAAAGAATGCGCTCGTGAGCGGCATGCATATCGACAATGACCAGGCCATTGGCATTCTCGGCGAGGACATAGACGCCGCGAATCTGCGCCACAGCGTAGCCCAGCGGCGGAATCTCGGCCGGGTCATGACTGACGTCGACAGCGGCCGCCTGTGACGCCCTGCCCGACAGCGCCTGGTAGGCCGTCAATGACTCGCGCACAGCGCTTTGCAGCGGCATTGAAGACTGCGTCTGTTGGGTGGCGGGGAACATCGGTGCGGGAGCTGCTTCATGCCCGCCGGGACGGGTTTCGCTCAGTGCCGCCTCGATTGCCTGCGAGACGACACCGTGAATTCTGCGGCCGTCACGAAACCTGACTTCGTGCTTTGCAGGGTGGGCATTCGCATCTACACCAGCAGGGTCCATCGTGATCGACAACACGTAGGCCGGGAAGCGACCATGAAACAGGACGTCGCGGTACGCGTGCCTGGCAGCATGTGACAGAGTCTTGTCGGCAATGCTGCGACCATTGACAAACCAGTACTGCATATCGGGCTGGCTGCGATTAAAAGTCGGCAGGCCTATCCACCCCGTCAGCGCGATACCTTCAGTTTCATGGGACAACATGACCGCCTGGTCGGCAAAAGCGTCGCCACAAATGTGCGCGATGCGCCGCAGTCGTTCGTCGTCGTTGTTGGCAGCCGCGAGTTGTATCACGGTGCGCCGGTTGTGCGTCAAAGTGAACGCAACATCCGTACGGGACAACGCCAGCCGTCGCATCCATTTTTCTATGTGCCCGAACTCCGTTCGCTCGGTGCGCAGGAAGCGGCGTCGCGCCGGCGTGTTGTAAAAGAGGTCGTGAACCTCAACCGTGGTGCCGGCCGGATGGGCTGCCGGGCGCGGTTCGGAAACTGCACCGTTATCGGCTTCGACCTGGAATGCCGTATCGGACTCGCTGTGCCGCGAACACAGCGTCAACCGTGCTACCGAGGCGATGCTCGGCAGTGCTTCGCCGCGAAAGCCGAGTGAGGCGACTGCTTCGAGATCATCGAGACTCGAGATTTTGCTTGTCGCGTGCCGGGACAAGGCCAGCGCAAGCTCGCCTTGCGGAATACCCGAGCCGTCGTCGCGAATCCGAATCAGCTTCTCGCCACCCGCCATGATATCGACGTGCACGCTGCGGGCGCCCGCATCCAGGCTGTTTTCCACCAGTTCCTTGACCACGGATGCCGGACGCTCAACCACTTCGCCGGCGGCGATCTGGTTGATCAGGTGACTCGGAAGTTGCTGGATTGGCATGGTGGGCCTCGAAAATGGCTCACCATTCTAATGCCTCAGTTGCCGGAGGCGAAATCAGCTGCCGGGGAAGATCGGGATCGACAGCGTCTGGCCGATACGGATGTTGTCGTTGCTCATGCGGTTAGCCGCGCGAATAGCCGCAGCGCTCGTGTTGTAGCGCTCGGCAATTTCGGAAAGCGTGTCGCCGCGCGAAATGACGTGCTGGACCTGGCGCTGTGGATTGCGGCGTACGTCCATCGCGATCTGCGTATCCGGCGGCGGATTGGTGTAAAAGTAGTTGCGGATGCCACCGAGTATGGCCGACGCCAGCTTTGACTGTTGCGACGCGTCACGGAGCCGTTTCTCGTCGTTCGGGTTGGTGATATAGCCCGTCTCGATCAGGATAGACGGCATGTCCGGCGACGTCAGCACGACAAGGTTGCCTTGCTGCACGGAGTTGCGGCGAACCCGGACGGCGCCCGTGAGCGATTTCACTACATGGTCACCGACATCGAGGCTGGCACTGAGGGCCGCATTCTGTGACAGGTCCAGCAGAACCTCAGCCAGTACACGGTCCTTGTCGTTCAGAGACACGCCACCGACCGTTACGGTGGCATTCTCACGCTCGGCGAGAAGGCGCGCTTCCTCACTGCTCGCACGCCCGAGGGACAGCGCATAAACCGTCGCGCCATTGGCGCGCCTGTCCTTGAAGGCGTCCGCGTGAATCGATACAAACAGGTCGGCATCGTGATCGTGCGCGATCGCCATGCGCTTGAAGTGATCGACGTAGTAATCGCCGTCGCGTACGAGAACCGCCTTCATGCCACGCTCGGCATTGATCTTGGCCGCCAGCCGCCGCGAAATCTGCAGCGCAAGGTCTTTCTCGCGTGTACGCGAATTGCCGAGAGCGCCGGGGTCGTGCCCGCCATGGCCGGCATCAATGGCGACAACGATATCGCGGCCCGGCTTGTAGGCTTCGGATGCGCGTTTGACCGGCTGCAGGTTACCCGAGTTCTGCAGGTCTATGACAAGACGGTCGCCGTAAGTCGAATTGGGGCCCGCCGTAAAACTGCGTGAGCGTACATTCGCGCCCAGGTCGAGGACGATGCGTAATTTGCCGTCGGCCCGCAAACCACTCCGAATGCCCTTGATGGCGCCCGTGGCGCCGGGCATGTCGCTTGCGAGTCTCGCGGAAAGCTTGCCCTCCTTGAGGTCGACCACCAGGCGGTCAGGACCACGCAACGTAAAGATTGCATGCTCTGCAGGCTTGCTGAGATCGAGGACGACACGCGTCTTGCCACCTTCTGCCCAGATCCGGATGTTTTCGACCGTTGTGGCGGCCTGTGCGCTGGTCCAGGACAGCGCAAGAATGGCAATCAGGGTCAGACGTTGACGAAGCATCGCAGGCAAAAGTCTCGAATCTCTGGATTATGTCGGGTGAGTATACCGTCGATTGCACAAAATCCAATATTTTTCTGTGCAAAATTATGGAGATATGAGCCCTAGTTAATCCTGCTGGTGAGTATGCGTGTCATCCTCCATTTCGGCGATCAAAGCCTCGCCCCGCGGGCTCAGGGCCGACAATTTCGCGTCCCGGCCCGAATTTGCGTAATCCAGTACCAGCTCGAGATCCGCGGCTGCCAGCAAACCGGGCGCCCGATCGGGCCATTCGACGATCCGAAGGCCATCCTCGAGCTCGGTCCAACCCAGGTACCGCAATTCCTCCTCGTCGGAAATGCGATATAAATCAATATGATACACAAGGCGTCCGGGTAGCTCGTAGGGCTCGACGAGTGTGTAGGTCGGACTCGGCACAGCGCCCCGATGCCCCATCGAGCGAATCAGCGCACGCGCGAATGTCGACTTCCCGGCCCCCAGTTCGCCATCGAGCAGCAGCGTCCAGCCTGCAGTATCTGCCGGCAAGACCGAGTTCAGGCGTCGGGCGAGCTCTGCGGTCGCCTCGGGATCGGCAAGGTGAGCCTTCATGGGTTGACGACGCGCCTGAGCTCAACCAGGAGGTCGGATGCCAGCAGTCCGCGTTCACCCGCCTCGGCCGCAAGGTCCCCTGCCAGGGCATGGGCTGCAACACCGACCGCCGCCGCATCCTCGAGACTCAGCCCCTGTGACAGCAACGCCGCAACAATGCCAGTCAGCACGTCACCCATGCCGGGCGCCGCCATTCCCGGGTTGCCCGCCGTACACAGCCACGGTACGCCGGACGCTGCCGACACCAGCGTTCCGGAGCCTTTCAGGACTGCGACACCACCATAGCGGCCGCGCAAGTCCTTGAGTGCCTGTCGCCGATCCGCCTGTACTTCGGCCGTCGTGCAATCCAGCAGCCGGCTGGCCTCGCCCGGGTGCGGCGTAATGATACGGTGGTCGACAAACTCGGGCGCTTCCGCCAGCCAGTTCAGCGCATCGGCATCCCACACCGCCAGATGCTCGTCCTTTTTCAGCACTGCTACCAGCCCAGCCGCCCAGTCGCTGCGGCCCAGGCCGGGCCCGAAAGCCACGACATCGGCCTTGTCGAGCAGCGATTGCAGCTCCGCGCCACTACTGATGGCATGTGACATCAGTTCCGGCCGCGAACTGACGATCAACGAGGCGTGATCAGGATGGGTTGCGATCGAGACGAGTCCGGCACCGGTACGCAAAGCGGCCTCGCCACACAAGCGCACAGCGCCCGGCATGCCGGGACCACCGCCAACGATCAGTACGTGGCCAAAGTCGCCCTTGTGTGCCGTGCGGCGCCGCGGCACCAATGTGCGCTGCATGTGATCGCTATCGATGCGGCGAAATTCCGCGCCGCGACCCTGCCGGCACTTTGACGGCACACCGAGACCGGCGAACACGACATCGCCACAGTAATTCGGTCCGTCCGTAAGGAAGAGGCCCGCTTTGAGTCCGACAAAGGTAACCGTGAGCTGGGCCCGTACCGCGAATCCCATGACCTGGCCCGTATCGCCATGAACTCCTGTAGGAATGTCGAGAGCTACGACTTCCGCATCGTGTGAATTGATCGCCGCGACCGCGAGCGCGAAATCTCCCTCGACGTCGCGTTCGAGCCCGCTACCGAGTATTCCGTCGAATAGCAGGTCGGCATTGACGTCCAGCTGTCCCGCCCACTTTTCGACAACGCCGCCTTCCGCCGCGAAGTCCTCGTATGCCGTGGCGGCATCACCTTTGAGGTGCTGCGGATCGACGAGTGCGACAACAGAGACCTGGATGCCTGCGTTCGATGCAAGACGGGCCACAACATAGCCATCGCCGGCATTGTTGCCAGCACCGCAGACGACCTGCCAGCGGCGCGCATTCGGAAACCGCTCGCGAGCTTCGCTGACCGCCGCGGCACCGGCGCGCTTCATCAACGTGTAACCCGGGATGCCCTCGTCCTCGATTGCCGTGCGGTCAATCTCGCGAACTGCAGCAACCGAATAAATATCAACAGGTAGCGTGGACATGTCGATGATTATACTGTGCCCGGACGAGGAACTTGCATTGCAGCTACCACCTACACCATCGCCGGTCGACATGATTCGGCTCAAGGCCGACATCGTAAGCTGGGGAAACGAACTCGGTTTCCAGCAAATCGGCGTCAGCGATACGGACCTCGGCGAAGCCGAAGGCCGGCTCGAGCAATGGATCGCCGATGGCCGCCACGGCGAGATGGCCTACATGCACAAACATGGCACCAGGCGCAGCCGTCCCGAGGAACTCATTCCCGGCACCGTACGCGTCATCTCCGCACGCATGGACTATCTTCCCGGCGGACAGGAACAGGCGTCGGCTCTTCTCGACCACGAATCGCGCGCTTATGTGTCACGTTATGCGTTGGGCCGTGACTACCACAAGGTATTGCGCACCCGCCTGCAGAAACTGGCTACACGCATCGAGCAGAAGATCGGCAATTATGGCTACCGCGTTTTCGTCGACAGCGCGCCGGTACTCGAAAAACCAATTGCGGAAAAGGCCGGCCTCGGCTGGTTGGGCAAGCACACCAACATCATTAACAAGGAGGCCGGCTCGTGGTTTTTCCTGGGCGAGCTTTACACGGATCTGCCATTGCCGGTCGATGACAGGGCGAGCGGCCATTGCGGCACATGCAGCGCCTGTATCGATGTTTGTCCGACCGGGGCGATTGTCGCACCTTACGAGCTCGACGCGCGCCGCTGCATTTCCTACCTGACGATTGAGCTTCGCGGCGAGATTCCGGTCGAGTTTCGCAACGCTATCGGCAACCGCATCTATGGCTGCGACGATTGCCAGTTGTTTTGCCCATGGAACAAATTTGCGAGGCCTACGGCCGAGGAAGATTTCGCACCTCGCCACGAGCTCGATGACATCGACCTGACCGAGTTGTTCGCCTGGAGTGAGGCGAAGTGGCTCGAAAGAACAGCCGGCAGCGCGATACGGCGTATCGGCTATGCGAGCTGGTTGCGCAATATCGCGGTGGCGCTTGGCAATGCAGAATCAACGCCAGCGGTGATCGAGGCGCTCCGCTCACGACTCGATTCCGATTCTGGCCTGGTCGCCGAACACGTGCGATGGGCGCTGGCACAACACGAGGAAATCAAGGATGTTTGAAGCACCAGCATCACCTTACCTGGTTCCGTTCGACGGCAGTTTCCGCGTCGACAAGGCGAGCACCCGGCCGCTCACGGATTCTCATGGGCACAAAGGCAAGTATCGCAAGCAGGCCAGTCGCGAGCTCAACAAACTGCAGCGTGTCCTCGCAGCCGGCGACCGGCATTCAGTGTTACTGGTGTTCCAGGCAATGGATGCCGCCGGCAAAGACAGCACCATCCGCGCCGTCATGCAGGGTGTGGACCCGTCCGGCTGCCAGGTTTTCAGCTTCAAAAAGCCATCGAGCCTGGAACTCGATCATGACTTCCTGTGGCGAACCACCTGTCGACTGCCCGAGCGCGGCCGCATTGGAATCTTCAACCGCAGCCAGTATGAGGAAGTGCTTGTGGTCCGCGTGCATCCGAAGATTCTCGACTACCAGAAACTGCCGGACCCGATTGACCTCGGCACGATCTGGGATGAACGCCTGCGATCGATAAGGGAGCAGGAGGAACACCTTGCTCGCAACGGCACGGTGATCCTCAAGTTCTGGCTCAACGTGTCGAAAGACGAACAGAAGCGTCGCTTTCTGGCGCGCCTGGACGATCCTGACAAGAACTGGAAATTCGAGCCCGGCGACGTCGTCGAGAGGCGCCATTGGGACGATTACATGGCAGCGTACGAGGCAGCGCTCAACGCCACGTCGCGGCGATGGGCGCCATGGTATGCCATTCCTGCGGACGACAAGTCGTACATGCGGGCACGCGTTGCCGAGATAATTATCGAGACATTACAGAGCATCGGCCTCGAGTACCCGGAGCCAACGGACGCGGACCGTGCCGAGTTCGCACAAGCTCGCGAAGAGCTCGAATAGCGGTCTAATTTGCCCAAATAGTGTGGCCCAGTCGATGTTTTTACGTCGGCAATCAGGCAAGAATCACTCCTTTACGGGAGACTGCATTTTGTCGCAATTGCTGGCCATGAATTCGGATTACAAGCGCTCGCTGCTCGAGGGACTCGAGTTGTTCCAGGGCGTGCGTCCGGAGGATGTACAGGAAATGCTGCAAAACTGTGACCGCCGCGACCTCAACAAGGGCGAGCTGCTGCTTTCGCCTGGCGAAAAAAACGAGCATGTTTTCGTCATCCTGTCCGGCAGTCTCAATATCCACGTAGGCTCGCCCGAAGCGCCCGTGCTGTGCTCCATGGATGTCGGCGAGTGTGTCGGCGAAATGTCGATCATCGAAGATCGCGACCCGTCCGCTTATGTCATCGGCGCGGAATCGACGCACCTGTTGTTAATCCACCAATCGGTCCTTTGGGACATGGTCAACGCATCCCATGAGTTCGCCAAGAACCTGCTGGTTGTCCTCTCGGAACGCGTGCGCAGCCACAACCGCGTCATTGCCGAAAGCTACGGTGAACTTCGCAAGTTCGAGCGTCACGCCAAGACCGACGCCCTCACCGGCCTCAGCAACCGGCACACGATGGAAGAGTCATTCGAGCGGGAGATCGCACGCTGCGAAAAAGACGAAGTGCCGGTGTCCCTGATCATGATCGATATCGACAATTTCAAGGTCTTCAACGACCAGTTCGGACATGTCGCTGGCGACCGGGCACTCTCGGCCGTAGCCTCCATCCTGAGGCACCAGTTCAGGCCGCGCGATGTCCTCGTCAGGTTTGGTGGTGATGAGTTTGCAATTCTGCTGCCGGAAGTCGATGAGGAGGCCGCCATGACCATAGCTGACCGTGTTCGCCAGACAGTTTGCGGTGATACCGGCGACAGCGACGACTCACTAATTCAGATTCCGGTCAAAATCTCGATGGGAGTCGCCGAACACAGGCAGGGATCCAGCTTGTCGTCGCTCCTGCGCGCCGCCGATGCCGCCCTCTACCGCGCCAAGCACGCGGGCCGCAACGTCGTCTCCAACTAGACAGTCACCAGCACATTGTCGATGAGCCGTGCATTGCCAAGCCTGGCCGCGGCCAGCACGACATATTCGTGACAACCCTGCTGCGGCAGGCTCAGGTCCGACGCGCGCCGAATCGCCACGTATTCAGGCGCAAAGCCCGCCTCCTCGAGTTCTTTTGCCGCGGCGGTCTCCAATTCTGCGAAATTGCTGGCTCCACCATGCAAGGCCACTTCGATTCGAACGAGCGATTTGTATAGCGCAGGTGCGCACTTGCGCTCATCCTCAGACAGGTATGAATTTCGCGAACTCATCGCGAGCCCGTCGTCCTCGCGCACGGTTGGCGCCATGACGATCTGCACCGGCAGATTGAGGTCATCAACCATGCGCCGGATAACCAGTTGCTGCTGGTAATCCTTCTGCCCGAACACTGCGATATCGGGTTGCACGAGCGCGAACAGCCGCGCAACCACCGTTGTTACTCCGTCGAAATGCCCCGGACGGAACGAGCCACAAAGATGCTCGGTCAATCCCGGGACGATGACACGCGTCGCACTGTCCTGGCCGAACGGATAGACAGTCTCGACTTCGGGGGCAAACAGCACGTCCGCCGTGACTGTCTTCAGTTTGCGTGTATCCTTTTCGAAGGTGCGCGGATAACTGTCGAAATCCTCGCCTTCGCCGAACTGTGTCGGGTTGACGAACACGGTGACCACAACGCGCTCGGCAACCTCGCGCGCAACGTTGACGAGACTGATGTGTCCGGCATGGAGATTACCCATGGTCGGCACAATCGCGATGTGTTCATCGGCGTGCCGCCACTCGGCGAGCTGCTCGCGAAGCTCGTGCTTGTCCTGGATGACTTTCATGGCATCAGGTCAGGAGAAGCAGTGCTCCGGCGCCGGGTAGCTGCGGTCTTTGACAGCTTTCACATACGCCTGGACCGCTGCGAGCGGCGAATCGTGACCTTGCTGGAAATTCTGCACAAACCGTGGCGTGCGCCCCAGCGTGATATCGAGGATGTCATAGAGCACGAGTATCTGGCCGTCGACGTCGGGACCAGCGCCAATGCCAATGACCGGAACATCGAGCGCCTCGGTCATTGCCTTGCCCACCTCGTTGGGTACGCATTCGAGCAACACGATATCCGCGCCCGCCGCCTGCAGTTGTTTGCCCGCATCGACCATCTCGCGTGCCCTGTCGGGTTCCCTGCCCTGCACCCGGAAGCCGCCCAGCTTGTGAACCGATTGCGGCTTGAGTCCCAGGTGCGCACAAACTGGAATGTCATGGTTGGCAAGGTGCTCGACGATCTCGAGCTGGCCGATACCACCCTCGAGCTTGATCATCATTGCCCCGCCTTCCTGCATCATGCGCACCGAGTTGTCGAGCGCCTGCGCCGGGTTCGTGTAGCTCATGAATGGCATATCGGCGACAAGAAAAGCATGGCGCACGCCCCGGGCCACCGCGCGCGTGTGGTAGATAACATCATCGACCGTCACCGGAACCGTCGTGTCGTGTCCCTGGATCACCATTCCCAGGGAATCGCCAACAAGAATCAGGTCTACACCGGCAGCATCGATCAGCGCGGCATAACTGGCGTCGTAGGCCGTAAGGCACGCAATCGGCACACCGTCCTGTTTCATTGTTGCCAGTGTCGAGACATTGATTGGCGGCTCGGCCATCGTGCGTTGTTCAAGTTGCGTATACATCTGAATCGGTCTCAGGCGAGCGCTGCTGCCACCGGGTTGAAGAAGTGCCTGCCGCCCGTCGTACGCTCTATCTGCTGGAACAGCTGTTCGTAATCGGCTTCGTTGCTGATTGGGTCAATCTGCGATGCGTTCACGATCAACAGCGGCCCATCATTGTAGGCATGAAAGAAACGTGCGTAGGCGTCGGCCACTTTCTCGAGGTAACGGCGATCAATCGCGCGCTCGAACAAAATGCCGCGCTGCGCAATGCGCTCGAGCAGCGCATCCACAGACGACTGCAGGTAAATCACAAGGTCGGGAACAGGTGCCTCGATATTCAGCGATTCGACGACCTGGTTGTACAGATTGAGCTCGTCCGAACTGAGGTTCAGCTCCGCAAAGAGCTGGTCCTTCGAAAACAGGTAGTCGGACACACGCACGTTGGCGAACAGGTCAGCCTGGCGCAGATCCTCGATCTGGCGTGCGCGCGCAAACAGGAAGAACATCTGTGCCGGCAGCGCAGCCGACTGGCCATCCTGGTAGAAACTTTCCAGGAACGGATTCTCGTATACCTCTTCGAGAACGAGATCTGCCGACAGGCTTGCGGCCAGCTTCTTGGCCAGGCTGGTTTTGCCCACACCAATAGGCCCCTCGATCACGATGTATCGGGACCTGTCCGCAGTTGGATTGAGCGGGCTTACTGTCACAACGTTTCCTGGTTAATCGATCCGGGATATGCGCGGTTCGTCCATGTTGACCGCCATGCTGGCTACCCGGCCCAAGCCCGGAATCACCAGTTCAGGAGCAATTTCCTGCAGGGGCAACAATACAAAATTTCTCGCCGCGATGCCCGGATGAGGAACGGTCAATTCGTCCGTATCGCACTCCAGGTCACCGTACACGAGCAGATCGAGATCAATACTGCGCGGGCCCCAGCGCTGGCCGCGAACTCTGCCCTGTTCCTGCTCGAGCGCCAGCAACGCCCGTAACAATTCCGTAGCATCGAGCCCGGTTTGCACATGTGCTGCCGCATTCAGGAAATCGGGCTGCTCGACAGGACCAAATGGAGCCGAACGGTACATGGATGACACCGCGACAAACCTGGTGTCCGTCAACCCGGCCAGTTTCTCGACCGCACGCCGAATCTGCGCAGCCGGATCGTCGAAATTACTTCCCAATCCGATGAACGCATCAATCGGTGCTTCGGTACTCACGTCGGGTTTGAATTCTTCCGCGAGCGGCGCCGGCGGCGTCCGCGGCGAGATTTGCCTTTCGCCGGCGCATTGATCTGGAAGCTGACGGCGCGCTGTTCGGCCGACTGGCTCTGCACGTCAGTCCAGAACTTCGCTTTTTCCTTGTCGAATTGACCCACCGAGGCCAGCAGGACCATGAAATCATAGGCAGCGCGGAAACGACGATGCTGCAGCAGCTTCAACGCGCGCTTGCCGCGCGTTTGCATGAACCGAGGCTGCAGCGCCAGCATTTCACGCATTGGCACTGTGAAACGGCGTGGAATTGCAATGCGTCTCTGCTGCTGCGCGCTAAGTTCATACGCTGCAAGACTCAATGACTGAGACTCCGACATCTTCTCCTCTGCGCGGCGTTTCGCCCCCAGCTTCCTGGTCGGGTTCCAGAGAAATACGCCAAGCAGGAACATCGGCGTCACAGACTTGTTCTTTTGCACGCGACGATCCGTGTTACGCAATGCGGCAGCAACAAACTCCTCAAATGCCGAATCCGAATTCAGCTCTTCATCGGTTGCCGGGAACAGCATGCTGAACAGGTCATGTTCGCGCAGCAGGCGAAATGTCTGCTCGGCGTGCCCTGCCTGGAACATCTTGAGGAATTCGTCGAATAGCCGCGCTGCCGGCACGTTCGCAAGCAATGGGCGATCCTGCTGAATTGCCTTGACGACTGTCGCATCAATCGTGAAATCGAGTTTTGCCGCAAAGCGTACCGCCCGCAGCATGCGCACCGGGTCTTCGCGCAGGCGTTTGTCTGGATCGCCGATCAGGACGATATGACGCTGCTTGATATCTTCGACGCCACCGGTGTAGTCCCAGATACTGAAGTCGGCAATATTGTAGTAGAGCGAGTTGCAGGTGAAGTCACGTCGCCAGACGTCTTCGTCAATCGTGCCGTACACGTTGTCGCGCACGATCCTGCCTTCCTCGTCGTGCTCATGATCGTCGTCCTCGTGGTTGGCCGCAGCACGGAACGTCGCGAA
>JARRLQ010000003.1:50263-60329 GCA_037386905.1 Woeseiaceae bacterium | reverse complement strand
GAGGAACCCGGCTTATGAGAATCGAAACCGCGATCGCCGCCAACCGCTTCTGGCTCGGCGCCAGGCCCGGTGAACTCGAGAAGATCGACGGTAATCCACAGGGCTGGCTGCTCGACCAGCTCGCCGGACCGTCGCGCCTGTCTGCCGAGATTCGCAGCCTGCCCAAGACCTCCGAGGTGCTCGTTGAAATACAGGGCCTGCGTCGCGACAGGCGGGACATGCGGGCGACGCAGGATGACGAGCCGGCACCCGACATCGTGCGGGAATATGGCAGGGTCGTGCGCCGCCACTATATTGAGCAGACCAACGCTCGTTACCGGCATGCGGCGCGCACCGATTACCCGTTCCATGAGCGCCTCGTGCACTTCTGGTCGAATCATTTCGCGGTGTCGGCCGACAAGCAGCCCATGCCGGCCGTCGCTGGTCTCTATGAGAACGAAGCCGTGCGCCCGAACATCACGGGCAATTTCGCCGACCTGCTGATCGCCTGTGAGCAACACCCGGCGATGATCACCTACCTCGACAACCAGCGCTCGATCGGTCCGGGCTCAACACTCGGCAAGCGCGCCAGCCGCTTTCGGCCCGAGCGCAATATCGGTCTCAACGAAAACCTGGCACGCGAGATCCTCGAGTTGCACACGTTAGGCGTCGACGGCGGCTACACGCAGGAAGACGTCACGACGTTCGCCAGGGTCATCACTGGCTGGTCGATTGGCGGCGCCAATGACAATGGCCGCTTCGCTGAAGGCGAACCAGGCACATTCGAGTTTCGCGAGACTATTCATGAACCGGGCGCCCACACGGTGCTCGGCAAACCCTACTCACAAAGTGGTCTCGACCAGGGCGAAGCCGTGCTGCGCGACCTGGCAGTGCACCCCTCGACTGCGCGTTTCGTGGCAACGAAGCTCGCCGTGCATTTCGTCGCTGACGAACCGCCGCCCGAGCTGATCGACGAACTCGCTGCAACCTGGCTCGAGAACAGCGGCGAGCTTGTTCCCGTCTATGAAGCGCTCGTTAAATCTGACGCCTCCTGGCAGGCCGCGCACAGCAAGTACAAATCGCCGCATGACTTTGTGATCTCGACGCTGCGTGCCTTCGACCATGTGCCGGATAACACGCGCTTCATCGTCGGCGCCCTCGACCTGATGGGCCAGGCGCCATTCCGGCCCGGCAGCCCGGCGGGCTGGCCTGACACGGCCGAGCACTGGGGCGGCGCTGATGCTCTCTATAAACGCATCGAGTGGTCGAACACGGTCGCGAGAGTGGCAGGCGCGCTTGTGAATCCGGTCGACCTGGGTGATGCCGTACTTGGACCGGCCTTCGACGCCGAGACGCGGAAAGCGATTTCCCGCGCTGAAAGCAACACACAGGGCTTGACGTTGTTCCTGGCGTCTCCCGATTTTCAACGGAGGTAGCCATGATCAGCAGACGAGATATTCTCAGGGCGGCAGGTGCCGGCGCCATCGCAGGCAGCATTCCCGGGCTCGCTTTTGCCAGGGCCGATACCGACGCCCGCTTCATTTTCGTTATCCTGCGCGGCGCAGCCGACGGCCTCGCGCTCGTGCCTCCGTATGGCGACGGCAACTACCGCAAAGTTCGTGGCGAACTCGCGATGCCTGCACCTGGCCAGGATGGCGGCATTTACAAACTCGATGGCCTGTTCGGGCTGCACCCGAGCCTGCCGACCGTGTTTGACGAGTACCGCAGGAACCAGGCGCTGGTCGTGCATGCGATCGCCAGCCCTTATCGCGATCGCTCGCACTTCGACGGCCAGGATGTGATCGAAAACGGCGCTGCGGATGTCGGTGTACTCCGCAACGGCTGGCTGAACCGCGCCATTGGCCCCATGGGTGGGACACTCGGCAACGAGGTTGCCATTGCGATGGCACAGAACACGCCGCTCGTGCTGCGCGGCGACAATTCGGTCACCAGCTGGGCACCGTCGCAGCTGCCCGATGCCGAGGAAAGTACGATACGGCGTTTGCAGGCCATGTATGCGAACGACGAGTTCTTTGCCACGCGCCTGGCGCAGGCGCTGGATGCACAGGCGATCGCCGAGACCGAGATGGGCACGAGCCAGATGCGGCGGCGCGGCAACGAAGCACAACAGGTCAAGACGATGGCTCAGGCGACCGCGCGATTCCTCAATGCCGAGGATGGCCCGCGCATCGCGGTTGTCGAGGCCGGCGGCTGGGACACGCATGCCAACCAGGGCACGACGACCGGCGTACTTGCCAACCGGCTCGAGGGACTTGATGGCGGATTACAGACGCTCAGGGACGAGCTTGGCGACACCTGGTCGAAGACGATCGTGGCCGTTGTCACCGAGTTCGGCCGCACAGTCGCGGTCAACGGTACACGGGGTACGGACCACGGCACCGGGTCCGCCGCGATTATCGTCGGTGGCGCGGTCAATGGCGGGCGCGTTATCGCGGACTGGCCGGGGCTGGGCAAATCCGACCTGTATGACGGCCGTGACCTGCAGCCCACGACCGACATGCGCGGCCTGTTCAAGGGGATACTGGCTGATCACTTTGACCTGCCGGACAACCTGCTCAATACCGAGGTATTCCCCGATAGCACAGCAGCTCCCGTAGTGAAGGACCTCATTCGCCGCACGTAGTAGCGATCGCCAGTTAACCCCTGGCGGCGGATAGCCGCGTTTGTATCGGGCATGGACACGATTGCCCGTACATTCTCCGCGTTGCGCGACCCGCGCTGGTACCAGGTATTCGTACTGAGCCTGTTGCTCGGCTTCGGCATATTCGTACTCGACTTCGGCATACGCTGGCAGAACGCCGTGGTGATCTTTGCGTCAGCCCAGGCGACGCAGTACCTGTGCTCGCGGTTCGTCGCCGGCATCCCGTACGATCCGCTGAGCGCGCTGATCACGTCATTCTCGCTGACGCTGTTGTTGCGCACCGATCTGGCCGCGCTGGCGATAGTTGCTGCGGCCATCGCCATCAGCAGCAAGTTCTTCATCCGCGTTCGTGGCAAACACGTTTTCAACCCGGCAAACGTCGCGCTCGTGTCGCTGATGCTGCTCAGCGACAGCGCGTGGGTATCCTCGGGCCAGTGGGGCAGCGCCACGATCGGTGCATTCGCCCTGGCCTGTCTCGGCATGCTCGTCCTTACAAGGGCGCGGCGCGCCGAGACAACCCTTGCGTTTCTCGTTGCCTACGGGGCGCTGTTGTTCGGACGCGCTTTGTGGCTCGGCGATCCACTGTCGATACCGCTGCACCAGGTGCAAAACGGGGCGCTGCTCATCTTCGCGTTCTTCATGATTTCGGACCCGAAGACGACGCCGAATACGGCACTTGGCCGCATCCTGTTCGGCACGATGATCGCAACGATCGCGTACACGATCCAGTTCATCTTTTACGAACCCAATGGTCCGATCCTGGCATTGATTATTTCGGCTCCCGTCGTGCCGTTGATCGACGTGCTTTCCCGCGGCCACATCTACCGGTGGGAACGCCCGGCTGCACCTGCTGCCGGTCAATTCAAAGGAGTGTCATCATGAAGTTCATTATCACCGCGGCGGTCGCATTGCTGACCTTCGCAATCACCTCGACGGCGCAAGCGTTTTGCGGCTTCTATGTCGCGCGCGCCGATACGAGCCTCTTTAACCAGGCGTCACAGGTCGTGCTCGTGCGCGATGACGACCGTACCGTCATCACCATGGCGAACGACTTCCAGGGTGAGGTCGAGGACTTTGCCGTCGTCATCCCCGTGCCAACGTTCATTGAGCGTGAGCAAATCAACGTGGCCGAGCGTGGTGTCATCGAACACCTCGATGCCTATACGTCGCCGCGGCTCGTGGAATATCACGACCCCGACCCCTGCGTGCGCTACGAGCTGATGAGCCGCATGTCAGCCGACGCTGCATTCCCGCAGTCGGTGCGCGAGAAAGAAAACAAGGCAGATGCGGACGGCGTGACGATCGAGGCCAGTTACACAGTGGGTGAGTACGACATCCTGATCCTGTCGGCCGAGGAGAGCGACGGCCTGATCCGCTGGCTGGACAGGAACGAGTACCGCATCCCGAAAGGTGCCCAGTCCGTCGTTGACAGCTACCTCAGGCAGGATATGCGTTTCTTCGTTGCCAAGGTCAACCTGCAGGAACAGGCAAAGCTTGGCTACTCTTACCTGCGCCCGCTGCAGGTCGCCTATGAAAGCAACAAGTTCATGCTGCCCATCCGCCTGGGCACGCTGAACGCGAAAGGAAAACAGGAACTGTATGTCTATGGCCTGACGCGCACCGGCCGCATCGAAACGACGAACTACCGTACTGTGAAGTTGCCAAGCAATACCGACGTGCCGGAGTTCGTCCAGCACGAGTTCTCCGACTTTTACCGTGCAATGTTCGACAAGCAGACGACCATGGAAAACGAACGCGGTGTGTTCCTCGAGTATGCGTGGGACATGGCCTGGTGCGATCCGTGCGCGGCCGACCCGCTGAGTGGTGAGGAGCTGCGCAAGCTCGGCGTATTCTGGGTCGACGATTCATCGATGATCGCCCCTGGCAAAGGAGCCGCACGAAACGTCTTCGTCACGCGCCTGCACGTTCGCTACGACAAACAACATTTTCCCGAAGACCTCGTCTTCCAGGAGACCGGGGACCGACAGAACTTCCAGGGACGCTACGTCATTCGCCACCCCTGGCGCGGTGAAACGAGTTGCGACGCCTCGGCTTACTACGACGAGGTGAAGAAACGCCAGGACCGCGAGGCACAGGCGCTGGCCAACCTGACGGGCTGGGATATCGATGACATTCGCGCAAAGATCGATTACATCGACGGTGCGACGCCAGAGCCGGACGAGCCCTGGTGGAAGCGCCTCTGGAACTAGTGCTCGGTATCTGCACCCCCCGCAAAGAGCACTGCCCCGGCCTCGCGCCGGGGTTTTTTTATGCGTGCTCTTCTTTCCAGTGCGCGATCAGCTCGGCTTCGTACTCCGCGGGAAGGCCGGCCTGCAGTGTTGCGGTGCGCTCCTCGGGGAGTGTTTGCCACCAGCTCAAGATATCGCGTGCCGTCTCCCGTACCGGGCGCGTGCGCATGCCGGCATCGCGGGCAGCCGTGGTGATGATCTGCGCCGCCATTGCGTCAGGTCCGCGTTGCGGGTGCCACACCGGGAAAGCGCCACGATTTTGTACCGGCAAATTTCGGATCGCTGTGAGTGCAAACTCTTCGTCAACCCAGATCTCATCGACGTCGGCGGCCGTCACGGCCTGGCAGTCATCCAGCAGTTCGCCCATTGTGTAGGAGTGTTCGGGCGTCGCTGTATTGAAGGTGCCGGACGTCTTTCTCCCGACGCAATCCAGCGCGAAGTTTGCAAAATCCCTGGCGTCGATAATCTGCAGGTAATCGCCGCGCTGCCCGGGCCACAGCATCTCTCCGCCCTGTGACGTACGCACCGGCCACCAGGTAAATCGATCCGTATGGTCGCCCGGACCGCAGATATACGTCGGTCTCAGGACCGTCGTTCTTTGCCTGCCCATTGCAGATTGCACTGCTGTTTCACAAAGCGCCTTGAGCGCGCCATAGGTTTCGCCCGTCACCTGCTCAACGGTTTCGTCGGGAATCGTCGCCAGCGGCGAGTCTTCGTCGATGTCGCTGGCGAAACTCGCGTAGACCGAAACGGTCGACACGAACAGGTAGTGCGACACGTTCGGCGCCAGCAGTTCCGCCGAGTCACGAACATGCCGCGGCACATATCCCGAGTTGTCGATGACAACGTCCCAGCGCCGGCCCCGCAACCCGTCGAGACCGTTGTTGCGGTCACCCTTGATCGTCTCGAGATCCGGAAACAGGCCTGCATTGGTCCGCCCGCGGTTGAACAGCGTGACCGAGTGCCCGCGGCGCAGCGCCTCGCGAACCATGTGCGGCCCGATGAAGCCGGTGCCACCGAGAATCAGGATATCGAGGGGTTCGTGCCCTGTATTTGCCGCGGCCGGCGCCGGCAGCACGAGCACGCCCGATGCCAGTGCCGCAGCGCCGAGGGCGCCCGCCTTTATGAACTCGCGGCGATTACTCGTCACCCGGCGTTACCGATAGCGGGACAGGATCTTTTTGAGTTCGCCGCTGCCCGGGTGCAGCTTGTCGAGCGGATACTCCGATAGCGGCGTCTCGATGTTGCCCATCAGGTCGTGCATCTCCTTGCGCGAGTCATCGATATACAAAAGACCCGTCGTGATCTCCCCGGCATTGAAGCTATCGCGCAGGTATTTGAACGACTTCGCACGGCTCGTCGGGTCGTACTCGGCATGGACCTTGCGCAGCACGATCTTGCTGCCATCGTGCAGCTCGACCGGCATTGCAGAACCCTCGTCGTATTGCGTCCTGATCTCCTCGGCCGGAGGGATGTAATCCGCGTCGACGACGTGATGGTAGAACTGGCGCGTGTGCGCATAACTCTTCGTCGATCCTTCGTGGTCGTTGAATGTCACGCACGGGCTGATGACATCGACAAGCGCAAAGCCGTCGTGCGACAGTGCCCCCTGGATCAACGGCACGAGCTGTTCCTTGTCACCCGAAAAACTGCGCGCAATGTACGTCGCACCGAGTGACAACGCCGTACTCACGGGATCGATCGGCTCCTGCTGGTTCGGCAGCCCTTTCTTCGGCTTGGAACCAATGTCCGCCGATGCCGAAAACTGGCCCTTGGTCAGGCCGTAAACGCCGTTATTCTCGATGATGTAGCACATGTTCAGGTTACGCCGGATCGCGTGCACGAACTGACCGGCACCAATGGACAGCGAGTCGCCGTCGCCCGATACGCCGATGTAAGTCAGCTTGCGGTTCGCTGCGTTAGCCCCGGTCGTCACCGACGGCATGCGCCCGTGCACCGAGTTGAAGCCGTGTGACTGGCTGACAAAATATGCCGGTGTCTTCGATGAGCAGCCGATACCGCTCATCTTGGCGAGCATGTGCGGCTCAACATTCAGCTCGAATACCGCCTGGATAATTGCGGCCGTCACCGAGTCGTGGCCGCAACCGGCACACAGCGTCGATATGACACCCTCGTAATCGCGTACGGTCAGGCCCAGCTTGTTACGGGGCATGCCCGGGTGTACAACATTCGGTTTCGAGATATAACTCATGCCGCCTGTCCTTTCGCCCGCTCTTCGAGCACACGCCTGACAACAAAACCGGCATTCAGCGGCATACCGTTGTAATGCAGCAGTGACACCAGCCTGGCCGGATCTGCCTCTGCATCAAGCATCAGCAATGTGCGCAATTGTGCATCGCGATTCTGCTCGACGACATAAACGACGTCATGTTGTTCAATGAACTCCTTGACGGACTCGCTGAACGGGAACGCTCGCACGCGGCAGTAGTTGAGCGCGACGTTCTGCGCGGCCAGCCGATCGATCGCTTCCTTACACGCGCCATCGGAGCTGCCGACACTAAGTATGGCTGCCTTGTTGAACTTCGAATAGTGAATCTCCGCCTCGGGCACCATCGAACGGGCAGTTTCCCATTTGACGAGCAGTCGATCGACGACATCCTGGTACTCGTCGCCATCCTCTGTATAGGCGCCGTACTTCGTGTGGCCGGAACCGCGTGTGAAATACGAACCTTTCGGATGGGTTCCAGGAAGTGTCCGGTAGGGAATGCCATCGCCGTCCACGTCGAGATAGCGATAAAACTTCTCCATTTCCTCGAGATCCTCGGCGCTCAGCACCTTGCCGCGATCGGGCACTTTGCTGTCGTCGAAGTCAAACTCGGGCACCATCCAGTCGTTCATGCCGATATCGAGATCAGACAGCACCATGATCGGCGTCTGCAGGCGCTCGGCAAGATCGAATGCATCCTGGGCCATCGTGAAACACTCGGCCGGATCGCTCGGGAACAGCAGGACGTGCTTCGTATCGCCATGCGAGGCATATGCACAACTCAGGATGTCGGCCTGCTGCGTGCGCGTCGGCATACCGGTCGACGGCCCGGTGCGCTGCACGTTGAACACGACCGCCGGCAGTTCAGCGTAATAGGCAAAACCGAGGAACTCGCTCATAAGAGAGATTCCGGGCCCGCTCGTTGGCGTGAATGCCCTTGCGCCATTCCAGGTGGCGCCAAGCACCATGCCAATAGCCGCCAGCTCGTCCTCGGCCTGGATGATGCAGTACGTGCGCTTGCCGCTCTCTTCGTCCACGCGATACTTCGAGCAGAATGCACGAAACGAATCCATCAGCGAAGTTGAGGGCGTAATCGGGTACCAGGCCCCGACCGTCGCGCCTGCATACATGCAACCCAGCCCGGCCGCAGTATTGCCATCGATGATGATGTTGCCTTTGGTCTTGTCGAGTGCCTCAACCTTGTGCGGCAGCGGGCAGACAAAATTTTCCTGCGCATAGTCGTAGCCGAGCCGTATCGCTTTCATATTCGAGTCGATCAGCTGCGGTTTCGATGCGAATGTCTCGCTGAGCAGTTCAGTGATCGTATTGAGGTCGATGTCCAGCAACGCAGCAACCGCGCCGACATAGGCAATGTTTTTCATCAGGATGCGGGCACGCGCACCATCGAAGTTCTCGTTGCACATCTTCGACAGCGGGATGCCGAGCACCGCCGCCGGACGATACGTCGGCCAGGTCACGCGCATAGGTCTGCGCATTCATCGCGATCATCAGGTCGACACGATCCGAACGCGCCTGGTAGGCATCGCCCGTGACGCGAATCTCGTACCACGTCGGCAGACCCTGGATATTGGACGGGAAATAATTCTTGCCGACGACCGGAATGCCCATGCGAAAGATGGACTTCATCAGCAGGCCATTCGCACTGGCCGACCCGGTCCCGTTGACCGTAGCTATCTTGATGACGACGTCGTTAACTGATGCCACTTCGTTACTCTATCTGTCTATGCTGTCGCCGCTGCGTCCTGTTGCTCATCCGCTGCTTCGTCGCTCGCATACGGAATCAATACCTTCGATTTTTGCATATCCCATGCGCCGGTCGGACAGCGCTCGGCACAAAGGCCGCAATGCACGCAGAGATCCTCATCTTTGACCATGACGCGGCTGGTTTGTGGCAACGAATCGGAGACGTACAAAGCTTGTTCGAGATTCTGTGCCGGTGCAGACAGGCGTGCACGCAGCTCGTCCTCCGCGCCGTTCTCGGTAATCGTCAGGCAATTGACCGGGCAAATATCGATACACGCATCGCATTCGATGCAAAGATTCGGCGCGAAGACGGTCTGGATATCGCAGTTGAGGCAACGCTCGACTTCCTGGATCGCCTGTTCGGCCGTGAAACCAAGCTCGACCTCGATGTCGAGTTTCTTGAAGCGTTTTTTGAGATCTACGTGTGGCATCAGGCGCCGTGATGCCGGGTCGTAGTCGTTCGAATAACTCCACTCGTGCATGCCCATCTTCTGGCTCGACAGGTTGATGCCGACCGGCAAACGGTCAGCCAGGTCCTCGCCCTGGCAATGCTTGTGGATCGATATGGCCGCTTCGTGGCCGTGAGCGACGGCCCAGATGATGTTTTTCGGACCAAACGCCGAGTCGCCGCCGAAGAAGATGCCGTCACGGGAACACATCATCGTTTGCTCATCAACGACCGGGCAATCCCACTCGTCGAACTCGATTCCGATATCCCGCTCGATCCACGGGAACGCGTTGTCCTGGCCTATTGCAAGGATGACGTCGTCACACGGGAAGGTTTTCTCACCGACGACAGTGCCACGGTCGATGCGGCCGTTGTCATCGATGTTGTATTCCATCAGTTCAAACGTCATGCCAACCAGCTTGCCGTCCTCGATGACAAACGCCTTCGGTGAATGATTGACGACGATCTCGATATTTTCTTCTTCGGCGTCCTCGAGTTCCCAGTCGGATGCCTTGAAAAAGCCCCGGGGCTTGCGTGCCATGACCTTGACGTTCTCGGCGCCGAGCCTGAGCGACGTACGGCAACAATCCATCGCCGTGTTGCCGACGCCTATGATGAGCACGTTCTTGCCGATCCTGTCGACATGTTCGAACGCGACCGATTCCAGCCAGTCGATGCCGATGTGAATGTTTTCGCTGTCGTAGCGGCCCGGAATTTCGAGGTTCTTGCCCTTGGGC
>JARRLQ010000003.1:0-50249 GCA_037386905.1 Woeseiaceae bacterium | reverse complement strand
CATCGTAGTTTTCGTCCAGCAGTTCCTTCATGCTGTCGATGCGGTGATTGAGCTTCAGGTCAACGCCGAGATCGAGGATGTAGCCGATCTCCTCATCGAGGATCTCCGGCGGCAGACGAAACTGCGGAATGTTGGTGCGCATCAGTCCGCCTGTCGTGTCCAGCGCCTCGAAGATAGTGATGTCATAACCGAGCGGCGCGAGGTCATTGGCAACCGTCAGCGATGCGCAACCGGCGCCGACGAGTGCAACCTTTTTGCCATTGCTCTTGTCCGCAGGCTTCGGCAGCCGCTCCGTGATGTCGTCGCGGCAATCGGATGCGACACGCTTCAGGCGGCAAATCGCGACCGGGCGCTCTTCGACCCGACCTCGCCGGCACGCCGGCTCGCACGGACGATCACAGACCCGGCCGAGGATTCCCGGAAAAACATTGGACTCACGGTTTTCGATGTAGGCATCGCTGAAGCGACCCTGCGCGATCAGGCGAATGTATTCGGGAACGTCCGTATGGGCGGGGCATGCCCACTGGCAATCAACGACTTTGTGAAAGTACTCCGGGTTGGAAGTATCAGTCGGTTTCATTCATGGCTCGCGCCGGATGTAATCCATTACCCGGCTATGCGTCTGGTCCCGTATTTGGCGCTAGCATAGCGGGATCGGACGGAAAGTAAACAGTTTTTGAACCTAACGCGAGCGCGTAAAATCCAGGCGCTGGCCCGCTACTGCGCCGCTCAGTTCGCCCCCCTGGTAGGCCACCTGGCCATTGACGATCGTGGTATCAATCGTAGACGAGAACGTATGCCCTTCGAACGGTGACCAGTGGCACTTGCACAGCACATTCGACTGCTCGACCTTGTACGGCGTGTCGGTGTCGACGAGCACGAGATCCGCGAAGTAGCCTTCCCTGACATAACCGCGCTCGGGCACGCCGAATATATCGGCAGGCGCGTGGCATGCCCGGTCGACGATCAACTCATGGCTGATGCTGCCCGCAGCGGCAAGGTCGAATAGCGTCAGCAACGCGTGCTGCACGAGCGGCAGTCCGGCCGGCGCCTTGAAATAGGTGTTGCTCTTTTCGCTGGCAAGATGCGGCGCATGGTCCGTGGCGATGATGTCGATACGACCGTCGTTGAGCGCTGCGAGCAATCCTTCCCGGTCTTTGGCGGTCTTTATGGCGGGATTGCACTTGATGCGCGTGCCGAGCGCCTCGTAACCCGACTCGTCGAACCACAGGTGGTGCACGCAAACCTCCGCGGTAATGCGTTTTTCGGACCGATGCGCTTTCGAGAACAGGCCCATCTCCGCCGCGGTCGTCAGGTGCAGAACGTGCAGTAATGCGTCATGCCGGCGTGCCAGGTCGACGGCCATGCTCGACGACTGCAGGCAAGCCGCCGCCGAACGAATGTTGGGATGTTCCGACATCGGCACGTTCTCGCCGTACTTCGACTTGGCATGCGCCTCGTTCTCCCAGATCGTTGGTGAGTGCTCGCAATGCGTAACGACCATAACCGGAGCGTGCTCGAACACCTGTTCGAGCACAGCAGGGTCATCGACGAGCATGTCTCCCGTGGACGCACCCATGAATACCTTGATACCGCACGCATCACCGACCTCGAGTTTCCTGATCTCCTCGATATTGGTGTTGGTCCCGCCAAGGTAGAATCCGTAGTTCGCCGAGCAGCGGCCCGCTGCAATGCCGTACTTGTCCGCAAGCGCCTCGACCGTCGTCGTCTGTGGATTGACGTTCGGCATGTCCATGAAACTCGTGATGCCGCCGGCAACAGCCGCCGCCGACTCCGTGGCGAGATCGCCCTTCGACGTCAGCCCTGGCTCGCGGAAGTGAACCTGGTCGTCAATCATCCCGGGCATCAGAATGCGGCCGCCGGCATCGAGAACCTCGGTGCCTTCATGCGCATCGATCGATGCTGCGATCTTCTCTATTCGTTCGCCCTTTACAAGGACGTCTGCGTCACGAATTTCGCCCTCGTTGAGGAGCCTTGCGTTGCTAATCAGGAGCTCGTTCAGTGATTTGATTATGAGGGCTAAGTGGACGGAATACACGCTCTTCGCCACAATCGGGTGAATGAGCGATGCCACCGACTACCTGCAGCGAATCAAGGCCGCGTCAGTCTATGACGTTGCGGTCAAATCGCCGCTGGAAGTCGCAAGCAACCTGTCGCGGCGGCTCGGCAATGAAGTCCTGTTGAAACGCGAGGACCTGCAGCCGGTGTTCTCCTTCAAACTGCGTGGCGCCAGCAACAAGCTGGCGTCGCTGTCCAGCGAGGACCTGGCCAACGGTGTCATTTGCAGCTCTGCGGGCAACCATGCCCAGGGCGTTGCACTCGCAGCCAGGGGCCGGGGCATCAGGGCCGTCATCGTCATGCCGGTCACGACTCCTTCTATTAAGGTCGACGCCGTGCGCGCCCTGGGAGGGGAGGTTGTCCTGCACGGCGATACCTACGACGATGCCTACGCGCATGCGCGCGAGCTCGAGGACAATCATGGCTATTACTTCGTGCACCCGTTTGACGACCCTGACGTCATTGCTGGCCAGGGGACGATCGGCCTCGAGATTCTCGAGCAGACCGGGGGTGAGTTCGATGCAATGTTTGTCCCGGTGGGCGGCGGCGGCCTGATCGCGGGCATTGCCGTTGCGATCAAGGCAGTGAATCCCGACATCCGCATCATCGGCGTCGAACCCGAAGACTCCATGGCGATGTCCCGATCGATAGCCGCAGGCGAACCTGTCATTCTCGACCATGTCGGCATCTTCGCCGACGGTGTCGCCGTTCGGCGCGTCGGCGATGAGACGTTTCGCCTGTGCCAGCAATTCGTCGACGAGTTCGTCACCGTCGATACCGACCAGATTTGCGCAGCTATTCGCGATATTTTCGAGGACACGCGATCGATTGTGGAACCGGCCGGCGGGCTCAGCGTCGCAGGCATGAAAAAGTACGTCGCCGAGAACGGCATCAGGGGACAAAAGCTCGTCACGATCAATTGCGGCGCGAATGTCAATTTCGATCGACTACGCCACATCGCCGAACGCGCCGCTGTCGGCGAGCACAGCGAAATGTTGCTGGCCGTGGAAATCCCGGAGGAGCCGGGAAGCTTCAAGCGCTTCTGTGAAATGATCGGCCGCCGCGGCGTCACCGAGTTCAACTACCGCTACAGCGACTCACACAACGCACACATTTTCGTCGGTATCCAGCTGACGCGTGGCGAAGAAGAGCAACGCCAGCTCGTGACAAAACTGCGCAAGGCGGGCTACCAGGTCGAGGACCTGAGCCAGAACGAGATGGCCAAACTTCATGTGCGCCACATGGTCGGCGGCCGCTCGCCCGGCGTCGAAAACGAGCGGCTGTTCCGTTTCGAGTTTCCGGAGCGGCCCGGCGCCCTGCTGGACTTCCTCAACGCGATCGGCACCGACTGGAATATAAGCCTGTTTCATTACCGTAATCACGGTTCCGACTACGGCCGCATCCTCGCGGGCATCGATGTACCGTCCGACGAAACGGACGAACTCGAAGCGCACCTCGCAGAACTCGGCTACGCGCACTGGGAAGAGAGCGACAACCCCGCCTACGCGATGTTCCTGTCCTAGTCGCGGAAGGACGCGTCCAGGCGATCGAGTTTCCTGAGCAAGCCGGGCCAGACAAGCTGCCCGCCCAGACCCTTGGTGACTTTTTCGGCCTGCGCCTGGATGCCGTCGACGATCGCTTGCGGAACCTGGATCAGCTCGCCGCCCGATGACTGCGCCATGACCTGGATCTGGCAGGCCGTTTCGAAGACATACATCATCAGGAATGCGTCCGCGATCGTCGGCCCGGTCGTCAGCAGTCCATGGCTGCGCAACATCAGCGCATTGTTGTTGCCGAGATCGGCGACGAGTCGCGGCTTTTCGTCTGCATTGAGCGCCACGCCTTCGTAATCGTGGTAAGCAAGCGTCGAGTAGGGGAACAGCGATGTCTGCGAGATTGGCAACAACCCGTCCTTTTGCGCCGACACGGCGACCCCGGCCTTCGTGTGGGTGTGAATCACGCAACCGACATCGTGCCGCGCCTCGTGCACCGCGCTGTGGATCGTGAAGCCGGCCGGATTGATCGGGTACGGCGAGTCGAGCACCTTTTCACCTGCCAGGTCGACCTTGACGAGACTGCTGGCCGTCATCTCCTCGAACAACATGCCGTAGGCATTGATGAGGAAGTGTTCATCGGGACCGGGGACGCGCGCCGAGATGTGTGTAAATACCAGGTCGTCCCAGCCATACATGGCGATAAGCCGGTAGCAGGCAGCGAGGTCGACCCTCAGGGCCCACTCCTCGTCTGACACCTGTTCGCGTAGTGATATTGGTTTCATGCGTAACTCCGGGTTCGGCATATGGCATATAGCCTGCGCATTATTCCTTTTTGATTGCAACCAGAAATGCAGCACGTGCATCTAAACACTGAACGCAACGAACAGAGTTAACGTAACAAACTATTGAACCCCATGTATGCGGTTTGTTTCGTGACGACTGGCGGTGGCCTGTGGCCACCGCCTTTTTTTATCACCACATGTCGCGCATACGCGATGCGACGTCGAGGCGTTTGTCGGAACGCGCCTGCTGCGGCCGCGCTCCCGGTTCACCATGGCCATGGAAGCCGCGCTGCATCGTTTCGAGAAGCTCATCGGTAAGAAAACGGCTGCGCGCGCCATAGACATGCTTGTCACCATCCCGCCGTTGCTGGGTGACGTGATACTTGAGTGGCGCGATCAGTGACAGTGACTGCTTTGCGCGCGTCATGGCTACGTACAGAAGACGCCGCTCTTCCTCAATCATGGCCGGCTTGCCAGTTGCGAACTCCGACGGGAAATTGCCATCGGAAACATTTAGTACGTACACCGCTTCCCACTCCTGCCCCTTGGCGGAATGTACGGTCGACAGGATCAGGTAATCCTCGTCGAGCAGAGGGTCGCCGGCGAGGTCGCCAGCCGCGCTTGGGGGGTCGAGGGTCAGCTCGGTCAGGAACCGTTCCCGGGTCGCGTAGCGCCCGGAAATCTGCTCGAGCTGCTCGAGATCGGCCTCACGCGTATCGAGGCCATCATAGAGACGCTCGAGATGCGGCTGGTACCAGCGACGGGACTGGGTCACCTGTGCCTGCCACGCTGCGTCGTCAGCCTCGGCACGCGACAGCGATTCCATCAGCTCGCAAAACCCGGACCACTCGGCGGCCACGGCCGGCGGCGGACGGAACCCGCGCAGACCGGTGAACTGGAAGCCGGCCATGTCGAGGTGTTCGTAACAACGCGACGCGTTGGTCGGCCCCATTCCAGGCAGCAGTTTGAGCACGCGGAAAGCCGCTACCTGGTTACGCGGGTTCTCCGCCCACTTGAGGATCGAAAGCAGGTCCTTGACGTGCGCCGCCTCGAGAAACTTGAGCCCACCGTACTTGATGTACGGAATGTTGCGCCGTACGAGTTCGAGTTCGAGGCGATCGCTGTGGTGCGCACCGCGAAACAGCACGGCCTGGTCCATCAGCTGCATTCCTGTTTCGCGATTGCGCAGAATGGCTTCGACGACATACTCGACCTCTGCGTCACTGTCCTCGACCGTGACGTACCTGGGCATCGCCCCCGTTTTGTTTTCCGCAAACAGGTTCTTGCGGTATTGCCGCTCGCTTGCAGCGATCAAACGGTTGGCGCTGTCGAGTATCTGTTGCGTCGAACGATAGTTCTGTTCCAGCGATACCACCTGCGCGACGGGCATGAACTGGTCCGGAAAGCCGAGAATGTTTTCGACATCGGCGGCGCGAAATGAATAGATTGACTGCGCATCGTCGCCGACTACGGTCAGGCCCGTCCCGTCCGGCTTAAGTGCTCGCAGGATCTGCGCCTGCACGATGTTGGTGTCCTGGTATTCGTCGACCAGTACATGGTCGAACCACGAACCGATCTCCGCGGCGAACTCCGCATCGGCCACGAGGTGATTCCAGTACAACAACAGGTCATCGTAATCGAGGGCCTGGCTCGATTGCTTGCGCTCGACGTATTGGCGAAACAGCTCGCGCAGCTCGGCCTCCCAGTCGGCACACCACGGATAGAACTCGTTGAGGACGTCAACCAGCGGCCCATCCGTGTTAACGCAGCGCGAGTAGATCGCAAGACACGTGTCTTTCTTCGGAAAGCGGCGTGACTTTTTCGTTAATCCGAGTTCATGGCGTGCGACATCCATAACGTCTGCCGAATCGCCCCGGTCGAGCACCGAAAAACCCGGGTCCAGGCCCAGGTTCGCCGCGAATCGCCTGAGCAGCCGGTTGGCAACGGAATGAAACGTGCCCGACCACGGCAATACTCCGGCCGGCATCGAATTCGCCTGGCTGCCGTTCAGGGCCTTGCGCACGATCGCATCGACGCGCCGCATCATTTCCTGCGCGGCGCGGCGCGTGAACGTCAGCAACAGAATCCGCTCCGGGCTGACGCCCTGGATGATGAGGTGTGCGACGCGGTGTGCCAGCGTCATCGTCTTGCCCGTCCCGGCGCCGGCGATCACGAGTAGCGGACCGGCATTGAACGGCTCGTTCGGCAACTTTTCGCCGAACTCGGCAGCCTGTCGCTGTGCCGGGTTCAGCATCTCCAGGTAATCATCAATTCGCTCGGCCGCCTGCACCCGCCTCTCCCCGCGGAAAAGTCTGTATTTTTATACAGTACTGGATGAATTTACAAGTTCAGGTGCTTGGTTTCGTGAGGAATTTCTCGATGACGCGCGCCAGCGCCATGGGCTGTTCGAAGTGCAGCATGTGGCCCGACTCCTCGATCCAGGCGACTTCGCATCGCGGGAACGGCAGTTCTTCGACAGGCCCGAAGCCACTGTCGCGGCCGCCGACCAGCAGCACCCGCGCCGTTATTTCCCGCCAGCAGGCTTCGGCTTCCGCACGCCGGTAAAGCACGGCGTTTGGCAGCTTGTGTGCCGGGTGCAGTTTGAGTTGCACGCATTCGTCAGCGGCAGGCGCCGCCCAGCAACTCGCGACAAACGCGGCCTGCTGCGGACTCATGCGTGGATTTCTGCTCATGATGGTGCTTGCGAGCAGGTCGAAATTGTCGCGCCGTATCGGCCCTGGCAGATCGCGGCCGCGCATGATCCAGTCGCGATACCGAGCCGGGGCGTCAGCCGGCTGTGAGTCCCGCAGGCCGAAGCCCTCGATATTGATGAGTGCGTTGACTCGTTCCGGGATCGCGCCCGCATACAAGCCGGCGATATTGCCGCCCATGCTGTGACCAACCAGGCGCACCGGCTCTGCGGGTGAATAATGCTCCAGCAGGCGATCCAGGTCGGCGAGATAGTCCGGGAACCAGAACGCCTCGGTGTCGACCTGCGTGTCGCCCATGCCGCGCCAGTCGGGCGCGATCACATGCCATTCGTTGTCGAACGCATCAACAACGAACTGGAACGTGGCGCCGCAATCGGCAAAACCGTGCAGGAAAAACAGTAGCGGCGCGTCTTCGTCACCCCACTCCGTGACGGCATAGTCAATTCCGCGAACAGCCAACCGGCACGATCGCGGCGTTCTTACCGGCTGGTATTTTGTGCCGCTGGACATGTCTGTGCATGATGCCCTATTCGGCACGCCATGTAGTCTGTATAAATGCGTTAATGACGACAGAGATTGCCATTGTCCTGTTAATTCTTGGCATTTCGCTGATCCTTTTCATCAGCGAAGTCATTCGCATGGATCTCGTGGCGCTGCTTGTCCTCGGCGCACTGGCGCTGAGTGGACTCGTCGATGCAGACCAGGCGTTTGCCGGTTTCTCCAACGGCGCCGTGATCACCGTTTGGGCAATGTTCATCCTTAGCGAGGGACTCACTCGCACGGGCATTGCCGACATCATTGGCCGCCAGGTCATGAGGCTCGGCGGCAAACGCGAATTCACGATGATCCTCGTCATCATGGTCACCGGCGCCGTGCTGTCGGCTTTCATGAACAATATCGGCGTCGCGGCACTGATGCTGCCCGTCGTCGTCGACGTTGCGCGCCGGACGCGCATTCCTGCCTCCCGCCTCCTGATGCCGCTTGCTTACTCGACTCTGCTCGGCGGCCTGATGACCCTGATCGGTACGCCGCCCAACCTGCTGATCAGTGCGTCTTTGTCACGCTACGGATTCGAACCGTTCGAGTTGTTCGACTTCACGCCCATCGGCGGCGCCGTCATGGCCACCGGCGTCATTTTCGTCGCGTTGTTCGGGCGCCTGCTGCTGCCCAAACATATTGCCGAGCACGGCAAGCAGGTCAGTCAGCGCAGCCTGCGGGCGCAATACAAGCTGCACGAACGCACATTCATGATGCGCGTGCCGACGCACTCGATTCTCGTCGGCAAGACGCTCGCTGAAAGCCGGATCGGTTCATCGACCGGGCTGATCATCCTCGCGCTCGTGCGACAAGGGCGCAGCGAGCCGCTGCCGAGCAGGCAGACAGTGCTGCGCGGCGGCGACGGCATACTCGTCCAGGGCCGTGTCGACCAGTTCCGGGAACTGCGCCGCTGGAGCGATCTCGTCATCGAGCGCGAGGCGCCGGTACTAAAATCGATGGTTGCCGCCAAAGTGGGCTACGCCGAGGTCACGATATCCGATACGAGCCCGCTGGTCGGGGAACTGGTACGGCATGCCGGCTTCCGCAGTCGCTTTGATGTCGCGGTGGTCGGCCTGCGACGCCGCAACCAGTATCGCCTCACCAACCTGGCCTACGTGCCGCTGCGCAAGGGCGAACGGGTCCTGGTGCAGGGCGAGCTGGAGGCAATCCAGCAGCTCAGCCAGTTCTCGGACTTTGCCGAGATCGAGGTTCTCGAAGGCGAATTGCTCGATGAGCGTTATCCGATTGACGAGCGTATGTTCGTTGTTCGTCTTCCCAAGGAAAGCGATCTTGCCGGCTCGACTCTCAACAAGAGCCGCCTGGCCGAGGTATTCGACTTCCGCGTTGTGGCCATCTTCCGCGATGGCGAACTGCGCGTCATGCCGCGCGGGGACGAAGACCTGGTCGGTGGCGACCTGCTGCTGATCGAGGGACAGCAGTCGGATCTCGACGTCCTGCGCGGCCTGCAGGAATTCGAGATTGAAACATCAGTGCCGGCCAACCTCGGCGCCTTCGAATCCGAGCGCCTGACGCTGATGGACGCAACACTCGATCCGCGCAGTTCGCTCGCCGGGCGCACCGTCGGTGAACTCAATTTTCGCGAACGTTACGGCATCGAACTGGCAGGCATCTGGCGCGAGGGTGAAACCGTCGGTACAGAGCTTGCCGACGAACGCCTGCAAGTCGGTGACGCGCTCTTGCTGCTCGGTCCACGCGACCGCCTGCAGCTGCTGTCGACGGATACGGACTTCCTGATCCTGACGCCGCTCGGCCAGGAACCACCGGATACGCGGCGTGCCCCGCTGGCCGCATTCATCATGATGAGCGTCGTCGTTTCGGTGATGCTCGGATACCTGCCAATTTCTGTCGCCGCAGTCGTCGGCGGCAGCTTCATGGTGCTGACCGGCTGCCTCAACATGGAACAGGCCTATCGCTCGATCGACTGGCGCGCAATCTTCCTGATTGCCGGCATGCTGCCGCTGGGCACGGCGATGGCCGAAACCGGCGCGGCAACCTATCTCGCAAACCAGGTGATGTTGCTGCTTGGCGATGCGGGTCCGTGGCCGGTCATCATGGGCCTCTATGTCCTCACGGCCATGGCGACGATGATCATTCCGACGGCTGCTCTCGTCGTACTGATGTCGCCTATCGTGCTGTCCGCAATGGGAGACATGGGTTTGCAGCCCGAAACCGCGATGATGGCCATCGCGATGGCGGCGTCCGCGAGCTTCACGAGTCCGATCTCTCACCCGGCCAACATCCTCGTAATGGGTCCAGGCGGCTATCGCTTTATTGACTACCTCAAGGTCGGTGTCCCGTTGACCATTGTCGTGTTCATCGCGGTGATGGTACTGCTGCCAATCCTGTGGCCGTTGCAGACCGTCTAGGAGAACCTCAACCAGTGAGTAAAAAAATCATAATTGTCGGCGCAGGCCATGGGGCCGGACAGGTCGTCGCAACTCTCAAGCAGAAAAAGTTTGCGGGCGAGATTGTCCTCATCGGCGACGAATCGTACCTGCCCTACCAGCGACCCCCTTTGTCGAAAAAATTCCTGGCTGGCGAACTCGAGCGAAAGCGCCTGCTATTCAAGCCCGAGTCGTTTTATGAAGACCCGCAAATCGACGTGCAACTGGGCACACGAGTCGTGCACATCGATCGTGACTCCCGCAAGGTGTTTACGAACCACAGTCGCGAATATGCGTATGACATGCTGGTTCTGGCGACCGGTTCGCGCGTCCGCAAGATCAATGTACCTGGTGCCGACCTCGCGGAGATTCATTACCTGCGCAGCATCGCAGACGTCGACGCAATTCGCCCGAATATGCGCAGCGGCAAGAACGTCGCGATCGTTGGCGCAGGCTATATCGGGCTCGAGGTCGCGGCCGTTTGCCGCCAGCACGGCCTCAATGTCTCGGTCATCGAGATGGAAAACCGCGTCATGAGCAGGGTCGTATCGCCCAACGTATCCGATTACATCCAGCTCGCGCATACCAACAACGGCGTCAAGCTGCTGTTGTCCACCGGCGTAACCGAATTCAAGGGCAGACGGCGTGTCAAGCGTGTCGTCACCGACTCCGAACAGGAAATCCCGGTCGATTTCGTCATCGTTGGCGTCGGCATCGAACCCAACACCGACCTCGCCGAGGCGGCTGGACTCGAGGTCGACAATGGCATCGTCGTTGACGATCGATGCCAGACGGCCGATGACAGGATTTATGCGATCGGCGACTGCACGTCGCATCCCAACGATATTTACGGACGTCGCTTGCGGCTCGAGTCTGTGCACAATGCGCTCGAACAGGCCAAGACTGCAGCAAGCAACATATGCGGCGTTGAGACGCATTACTGCCAGGTGCCGTGGTTCTGGTCCGACCAGTACGACATGAAGCTGCAAATTGCCGGATTGTCAGAAGGCTATGACGATGTCGTGTTGCGCGGCGACCCCGCGAATGGCAGCTTTGCCTGTCTCTACCTGCAAGACCAAGCCCTGATTGCTGTTGATGCCATCAACTCGCCACACGACTTCATGCAGTCGAAGGCACTGATAGCCGCACACAACAAGCTGGACAAAGAAAAGCTGGCCGACGCCGAGGTGGCGCTCAAGGACCTGGCGTAAGTTATTCCGGTACCGGCTCGTCACTGCCGCGAGGCAGTTCGATCGCCAGCTCACCGTCCATTGCGACCGGGCCGGCTGCAACCGAATAAGCCTTGGCGTTCAATGATTCGACCGCGTCGACCTCGAGGCCGGCGAATATGCCGCTGCCACCGAATACCCGCGCCGTACCCAGCGCGCCCGGGCCGGAGCTGATGCTGCCAAGCCAGCTGCCGCGCCAGTTGTCGGCGGAACTCCAGTAGGCCGGGATCACGATCTCGTGAATGTAGTTCCAGTGGTTTTCCTGCTGCTCAACGAACAGGCTTCCCTGCCCCGGCACATAGATGTGCCAGACGCTGTCGACAAGCGCCTCGCTGTTCAGGACCCGTGTCTTTTCGGAATCCGATGAGAACTTGATGCCGATTGCCGCCGGCTGGTTGCGGCTGTCGTGCAGGACTGTAGCCATCGCATGGGTGCGGCGCACGGTCGGCTCCCACAACTGCAACACCTTTGCCGGATGCGGCGCAATCTGTGACTCACCATCATTGGTGAATACCAGGGCATCGCTCGCAACCGCCGAGTAATTGAAGGTGATGACATCATTGTCAGAAACTGACAACGGCGACAGCTTGTTCTGCGAGGTCAGAGGGTTGTAGTACAGCAAGGCGAAGAATATTGTGACGCCCAGGGCCATGCCGACGATAAGAGAGACGACGTATTTCATTCCGGAATTACCTCGTCGAGGTCCGCGTAGTCACCCGCGAATTCCTTGGATACAAACGCGGTAATGATCTCGATCTTGCCAGTAGGCGCATCTTCAAGGCCTGTCGTATCGGCTATCCAGCGTTCTGTCACATGACCGGCCAGCGGCGCGAACTCGCGCGTGCCGGAAGCAAGGTCGCCCAGCCGGAAACCGCCTTCGCGCGCGGTAGGTTCCATGCGGATATAAGCCGAGCCGCGCGCTGGCAGGTGCATTACCCATTCGACGGTATTGCCGATGACTTCGTCACTGCCCGCGAAGCGACTGGCTACTCCGACAACGGCGTCCTTGCTGTTGCGGATCTTGAACATTTCGGCGCGCATGGTCGCAAACTGCTCGTCCCGCGGCCACTCGAGGCCGGCTGGCAAGGGCTCTTCCTGTCCGGGCACCCCCACCATGATGCGGTCCATCGGGATGTTGACGTGAAATGTTTCGGTATTGCCGTGATTGGGGTGCACGACGATCAGCGATTGTTCACGCGCCTGGTTGACGACCGGTATGTAATACAGGGCCGCGCCGGCACCGGCGATGCCAAGCAGGATTCCCGCTATGAAAGACTTGAACATGCACCAAGTTTAGTTAAATTGGCCGCCCCATCACACTCTGCTCGACCAATTTGTGACGGACCGCACATAAGCGCCGCCATGGCGCCCAAACCGTTCTATTCGGAGGCGTAGTAGTTCGCCAGGTATTCCTCGAAACTGATGCTGTCGCTGGCCTCGATTTCCGCCTGGCGCTTCACCGAATCGGCTGCTTCGCTGCTGAACTCCTCGTGCCTGGCTGAAGACATCGCGTTAATCGACGCGAAGTAGTCGCTGTGGCCACGGGCCATCGACACCGCGTATTCGAAGAAGCTGTCGGTGCCCGCGTGCATCTCGTCCAGCAGGCGCGCCGAAGGTGTGGTCGCCGGATCGTCGATCATGCCTGACTTGACCTGCACGGCCTGCATGTAGCAATCACCGCCGTCTTCGCCATCAATGCGCGCGGCGATCGCCCTGACGCCGTCGAGGATTTCGCTCGCCCACTCCTGCACGGTGGTCTCCCGTCCTTCCCGCAGCATGCGCACCGCCGGGTCGCGGCCCTCGCGCGCCATCACCGACTGGTTGCGCTTGGTTTCCTCCAGCGCAGCATCGTCGAACAACGGGCTGTCCTCGAGCAGACAATAGATCAGGAATGCTTCCATGAAGCGCATCGTGTTCTGGTTGATTCCGGCGGGATCATCGACGCTGATGTCGAGCGATCGAATCTCGACATACTCGATGCCACCGCGGCGCAGTGCCGCGGTTGGGCGTTCACCGGAGCGTGCGACACGCTTGGGACGTACCGGACTGTAATACTCGTTCTCGATCTGCAACTGGTTTGCGGACAGTTGCCTGTACTCCCCGTCAACGATGACCCCGATCTTTTCGTACTCCGGTTCAGGCGTATTGATTGCATGCTGCAGGTCGCGAATGTAGTCGTCGAGGCTGTTGAGCGAGATATTGATCCGCGACTGGTTCTGATTGCTGTAGCCGAGATCGCTCATGCGCAGCGAGGTGCCGAATGGCGCGTACCAGGTATCGCGCCCGAGCTCCGCCATGCCGAGGTCGGTGCCGGCGCCGAAGGACTTGCACATAGCCGGCGATGCACCGGTAAGGTACAACACGAGCCAGCCGAAGCGACGAAAGTTGCGAATCATCGCGAGGTATTGCTCGGACCGGAAAGCCTGCTCGTCACGATCGTCACCAATCGCCTTGTGATAGTGAGGCCAGAACGTTTCCGGCAACGAATAATTGAAATGAATTCCGGCGATCGTCTGCATGTGGCGCCCGTAGCGGAAGCCAAGTCCACGCCGATAGATTGTCTTCATGCGCCCTACGTTTGAATCGCCGTAGCGAGCGAGCGGAATCTCATCATCGGCCGGGATGCGGCACGGCATGCTTGCGACCCACAGCAACTCGTCTTCCAGGCACTCATAGGCAAACTGGTGCACGTCACAGAGGAATCGCAGCGCCTCCCACGTACTCGTGTACACGGGCGTAACAAACTCGAGCAGTGCCTCGGAAAAATCGGTCGTTATGAAGCGATTTGTCAGCGCCGAACCGAGTCCGGCCGGATGAGGCTTTTGCGACAGGTAGCCGTCCGTGTCCAGGCGCAGTGCCTCTTTCTCGACGCCTTTCTTGCCACCGCTGAACGGTGCCCCGTTCGCGATCAGGGCGTCGAGTCGCTTGTCGAAAATCTGGCTCAATCGGTTCTTCTTCGTCGGGCGCCCGCCAGCAGCAGGCGCTTTTCCTTGGCCCGGGCCGCTGTTTTACCATAAGCGTAGCGTCAGCGCGTGCATGCCGGCCTGACGCTTGCTAGTCTGGATGTTGCGATGAGCCTTTCCGCAGGCAAAATTACGATACTCGCAGGGCTGCTCGGCCTGGGCCTGGTTCTGCCCGACACGGCGGAAGCGTTTCGCTGCGGCAGCAAGCTCGTCAAGGACGGCATGCATGAAGTCGAAGTCATCGCTATCTGTGGCGAGCCCACTTTCAAGAAGCATCTCGGCTACGCCATCCGCAATGTTGATATTCGTGAACACCGCTTGTCCGTACCTGGCTGGACGATCACCCGTTCCCCGGGCTACTACTATCCTGCAGAAGTCATGGTGACCGAGTACGTGTACAACCTCGGCCCGCGCAAGCTCATGCGGCGGCTCGTTTTCGAGGGCAGCCTGCTCGTCTCGATCGAAACACTCGGCCGCGGCTACCGCGAGTAAATCGCTGACAACAGCCATCGTCTGAAGGTAGACTGCGCCGTGACCGCATCTATCTCACCAGGATACATTTATGAATGATTCCCGCCTGCGGCGACTGCGCGACAAGACGGCCGGCGCGGCTACGCTGATCAACGAAGGCTGCAAGATTATCGGCACAATCACCGGCAAGGGCAGCTTCCTGATCAACGGCGAAGTGGATGGCGATTGCGAGCTGGAAGGCACCCTGACGCTGGCGGAACATGGTCTCTGGAAAGGCACGATCAGGGCCGCTGACGTCATCGTGGCGGGCCGCGTCGATGGCGATATCGTCGCCAACGGCAAGGTCGAGATCACCGATTCCGCGCGCATCACGGGTACTGTGTCCGGGGAAGCTATCGCGGTCGCCGAAGGCGCTGTGGTCGAAGGCGTCATGAAGACCACGGGACCGGCCGAACCGCTGGAATTTGTTGAAAAGCGCCAGGAAGACTGATTCCCTGATTTCGCCTGATATGTAACTCTTGCCCCATATGTGGCGAGAGTGAGCGAGTTTTCGCCTGAATCGTCGTCCACTCCGGAAATTCGCCCCGGCGCGGGTGCCCGGTGCTAAACTGGATACCGGCACTATGCCCCTGATAACTAATAAGAATAAGGGCGCTCCTACAGCACGATGACCCGCAAGAAGATTCCACGCTATGCACTGACGATCCTGGCCCTGGGCGTTGCCGTGGCCGCGGTCATGCTCGTGCTGTTGTTTCGCGAGTATGACTGGTTATCGGGTGCGATAGCGGGCAGCGAACCTTCCGAACACGGTGCGCTCGTGCAAACCAGTTACCTGTGGCTGGCCGGTGGTGGATTGTTGTCGCTGCTCGCGGTCCTGGTTGTGGTTGCCATTATCGTGCGTCGGCAGTCATCGCGACTGCGCGACCTCAGGGTGCAGGCAGAAAAACTGCGCGATGCGGATTTTGGCGAGCCGCTGCTGCAGACACCCGGCGATGCACTCGGCGAGCTCGCGGGCGTGTTCAATGACATGCGGGACCGGCTGCGTTCAACCACGATTTCCAGAGACTACGTTGACCGCATCCTGTCAGGCATGAACGAGGCCATCATCATCACGTCCAGCGACGGCACGATCAAGCGCATCAACCGCGCGACGACCGAGTTGCTCGGCTTCGAAGAGGAAGAGCTGCTCGGTTCCTCGATCGACTACATCGTCAACAAGAAAAAGTCCGGCACCCTGATCGAGGACAGCATTTCGGGCGTACCCAAAGAAGCTTTTTTCGAAAGCAAGTTCGGTGAGTCGGTCCCCGTGTCGTATACCTGTTCCGTCGTCGATGACGAAGCGGCCGAGTCGCAGGATCGCATCTACGCGGCGCAGAATATCACCGAGCGGCGCCGTGCCGAGCAACGCATTCGCTACCTCGCGCGCATCGATGCACTGACCAAGATTCCCAACCGCATGCAATTCCAGCACCTTCTGCAGCGGTCGATTGCCAGAGCCCGGCGCTCCGGAAAACCGCTTTGCCTGTTCTATATCGACGTCGACCATTTCAAGGAAATCAACGACACCTTCGGCCACCTCGCCGGCGACGCAACCCTGGAGACGGTGGCAGAACGCCTTACGGCCGCATTGCCGGAAAACTCGGTCATCGGTCGGCTTGCCGGTGACGAGTTTGCGGTGGTCGTCACGGGGCTCGGCCCGGACGACGACAAGAGCGACCGGACAGGCAAGCTGGCGCGCGCCTTGCTGGACCGGCTTGCCGACCCGTTCTTCGTGCAGGGCCACGAGGTCTTCATGACGGCCAGTATGGGGATCGCGTACTACCCGAAAGACGCCCCCAATGTTATCGACCTGATTCGCAATGCCGACGCCGCGCTCTACAGCGCCAAGAAATCGGGCGGCAACGTATTTGCCTATTACAGACCGCAGATGAACGAAGCTGCCGTTGAGCGTCTGATGACCAAGAGCAGGCTGAAGCGCGCCTTTGAACGCGACGAACTGATCGTGCACTACCAGCCGAAATACAATCTCGAGACCGGTGAGGTATTCGGCGCGGAAGCACTGGTGCGCTGGGAATTGCCGGACCGCGGCCTGATCCTGCCGTCCGACTTCATCCCCATTGCCGAGGAAACGCCGCTGATCATCGAGATCGGCGAGTGGGTGCTGGACAAGGTCTGTGAAGATTTCCGCCTCTGGCAGCGATCCGCATCGTCACCCGGGCGCGTTTCGGTCAACCTGTCCCTGAAGCAGCTGCGACAACCGAATTTCACGGACCGCATCAGTGCCATCCTGAGAGGACACGAGGTTTCACCGACGTCACTCGAACTCGAGATTACTGAAACGACGTTGATGGAGAACCCGGTAAGAACGATCAAGTTGCTCGATCAGTTGTACGCCCTCGGCCTACACCTTGCGATTGATGATTTCGGCACCGGCTATTCGTCGCTCAGCGCCCTGCAGCAGTTCCCGATAAGCACACTGAAAATCGACAAGTCATTTGTTCGCGACGTAGCGACCAGCCCCGACGATGCGACGATTGTCAGTACGATCGTGCAAATGGGGCGCAACCTGAATATGGATGTCGTCGCCGAAGGCGTCGAGACCGAAGACCAGCTCAACCTGTTGCAGCGGCTCGAATGTACTTATGTTCAAGGCCTGCTGTTCGGAGACCCGATGAGCGCGGACAATTATCTCGAGCTTCTGCTTGCGCAGGCGGATGGAACTGACTCCTACCGCGCATTGTTCGCCTGATTACTTCACTCCATCCGGGCAAAATGATTAAATACGGCACCATGAAGACACTAATCAAGATCTCCGTTGGCTCGTTGTTGTTCCTTGCTTCCTCGCTCGCACTTGCCTGCGATTACCCACAGCGCCCGACGATCCCTGACGGTGCCACGGCCAGCAAGGACGACCTGCTTGCCGCAAAAGCGGGCGTGCAGGAATTTATTGCCAAGGTTGATGAATACCTGACCTGCATCGAAACGGCCGAGACAGCGGCAGTTGCCGACCTGGACAACCCTTCCCAGGAAGAACTGCAGCGCCGCAATGACATGCTGAACAAAAAGTTTGATGCTGCCAACGAAGAGAAAGTGCTTGTGGGCGAGCAGTTCAACCAGCAGATTCGCGCCTACAACGCCAAGATCAAAGCCGACGCGGAATAACCCGGTGCCTGCCTGCTAGAGGCGGTTAATCTCGCTCCGGAGGTCGCGCTTGTCCTCGGTGACGATGCGTTCGAGCACGCGAATGCGTTCTTCGAGTTGCTCGAGTTTCTCGAGCTCTGCATTTGTTTCCTCGTCACTCTTCTTCTTCTCGGTCTTCGACTTGAGGTATTTCTGGTACGTGTCCGCGCACATAACAATGGCGACAATAAGAACCACGTAAAAAAGCGTATTCATCGTTGAACCCCTGGTCCGTTCCTATGGAATATCAAAGATTCCTGAATTCCCTGTCAAGATCGTAGCGCGACGACGTCACGTACTTCTCGATCTTCGCCAGGCGTTCATTCATCGAGCGGTATCGCTCCCGAATCGCCTCCGCGGCGAGTTCCTCTTCACGAGCCTCCTGCTCGGCCCGGGCCTTCTTTCTTTCCCGACGCGTCATACGCCGGCGTCGGCGCCGAACCTCGCGCTCCACGACGTATTCGTAGCGACTCGACTCAGCCGGCACGAGCAGCACGAGCGCAACATACGCCAGCGCGACGAATGGCATGAACAGCAAGAAGGCAACGATGCACAGGGTCCGCACGGCGCAGCGGTTGAAGCCGAAATAGTTGGCAATACCGGCACAGACGCCGCCGAGAACGGCGTGGTCGCCGTCACGGGTAAAGCGGCGTTCCGAGGTCGAAGCATATGCGGTCATGACTCCCTCCAATAGTCGCGTTGATGGCGACGCCAGAACTCGTACTCGGATCGTCTGCCCGAGTAAACCAGCGGTTTCTCCCTGATCAACAAGGTGGCGCCGATGTAAATCGCCGCTGTCAGCCAGAAGAACAGGACCAGGCTAATGATCGCGATGATACGCACCGTTGACAGCCGAAAGTTGAATCGATCGGCGATGCCAGCGCACACGCCGAAGATCCAGGCATTCTCCTGATCGCGGTACAGTCCTCGCAGTGGACCATAGTCGATGTTCCATGTGCGTTGTGTCATCTAACTATCCTTCGGCAATGTCTTTCTTGTCTTCCCCGGTACTTCCGGAAACGCGCTTCTTGAGCGCATCAAGCTCTTCCTGCACAGAGTCCTCGGCCTGCAAACTCGCAAACTCGTGGTTCAGGTCTTTGGGCAGGCCCAGGTCATACGCTTCGACACGCCCCTCGACGTCGTCGATGCGCCGTGTGTACTGCTCGAAACGAATCATCGCGTCATCGATCTTGTAGTCGTGAATCTTCTTACGCACTGCAAGCCTGCTGCTGGCCGTCTTGTGCCGCGCAAGCAGCGCTTTCTGTCGCGCCTTCGCGTCTTCGAGCTTTCCTTCGAGGCGTGCGATGTCCTCGTTGAGTTTGCTCAGGCCTTCGTCAACGGCAATGTAGTCCTGCTTGAGCACCTCAGCCGCGGAGGCGACTCGCGATTTTTCGACGAGTGCCGCTTTGGCCAGGTCCTCGCGACCCTTGCGCACGGCGAGTTCGGCTTTCTCTTCCCAGTCCTTTTGCTCGCGGTCGAGTGACTCGAGCTTGCGGTTCAGGTCCTTCTTGTCCGCGATCGACCGAGCGGCTGCCGAGCGAACCTCGACCAGCGTGTCCTCCATCTCCTGGATCATCAGGCGCACGATTTTTTCCGGATCTTCCGCCTTGTCGAGAATGGCGTTGATATTGGAGTTCACGATGTCACTGAATCTCGTGAAAATACCCATGGAATTGTCCTCTTAACTGGTGAATACCTGCTTTATGTATTGCAGCATCCGTGCCAACTTGCCCGGAATGCCCTAACTGATTGATTTAAAGGTTTTTTTGACACCAATGCCGGCCCGGAATCGGCCCCGGGAAATGGCGTTTTTCACCAAGATCTGGCGGTTTTCGTCAACTTCTGGCTAAATTGGCTAATGGCAGTACGCAAACCCGACCAGACCATCATCGGCGAGGCACCCGCCTTCCTTGAAATGCTCGAGCACGTGTCCCGCGCGGCGCCGCTGGGCAAGCCCGTGCTGGTCGTCGGTGAGCGCGGTACAGGCAAGGAGCTGATTGCCTCGAGGCTACACTTCCTCTCTGACCGCTGGGAGCAAAATGTCGTCAAGGTCAACTGCGCGGCGCTGACCGAGTCCATCCTCGAGTCGGAGCTGTTCGGGCACGAGGCCGGCGCGTTTACCGGCGCGGCGAAAACGCACATCGGCCACTTTGAACGCGCCGATGGCGGCACGATGATCCTCGATGAGCTCGCCACGATTACGCTGCGCATGCAGGAGAAGATCCTGCGTGTTATCGAGTACGGCGAAATACAGCGCGTCGGAGGCAGCGAAACAATCAATGTCGATGTGCGCATTGTCGGTTCCACGAACGCCGACCTCCCGGCCCTCGCCGCCGAAGGACGCTTTCGCAAGGACCTGCTGGATCGACTCGCGTTCGATGTCGTCACCATTCCGCCGCTACGCGAACGGCTCGAAGATGTCATGACGCTTGCCCACGCTTTCGCCGTGAACATGGCGAGCGAATTACGTCATTCCTATTTCGCGGGATTCACACCGCGCGCCGCGTCGGCGCTGCTCAAACACGACTGGCCAGGCAATGTTCGCGAGCTCAAGAACACGGTCGAACGATCGGTGTACCGCGCCGATGATCCCGAACAGCCGATTTCGAAGATCGCGTTTGACCCGTTCGACTCACCGTTCAAGCTGGCCGCGCAGGTGGATGCGACGGCCTCCCCGGAGCCGAAGCGCCGGCCGCCGCTGTTACCGGCGGACCTGACGAAACGCCTCGCAGACACTGAAAAAGACCTGTTGATCGCAGCGCTGGACAAGGCGCGTTTCAACCAGCGCATGGCCGCGGACCTGCTGAGCCTGAGCTATCACCAGTTCCGCGGCAAGCTGAAGAAATACGGCATCTCGGGCCGTCCCGGCCGTTAGCTCTCGTCGCGATAGCGCCTGACGTAAATGGCTGCGGTCAGGAACAGGCCGCACACGATTACACCAGCCCACATTGCCGGGCTCGCCAGGAACTTGCCGATATCGATATACGAGATCAGGCTGACGGCATCAGCCGCGGCGATAAATTCTTCTTCCTCGAAGAACAGCGTGTGATCGATGCCTTTGAATATCGGCAGTTGCTCGAACCGCGACTGCATGGCGCTGGCGACAAGGTGCGTGCGAAATACCCAGTACTCGAGGGTCGGCACGATGACGAGAGGCAGGAACGCCATCAGCAACGGTGAGCGCTTGGTCCAGGCGGACACGAACAGGAACCAGCCAATAAAGGGTGAGAACCAGATCGGTAGCACCAGCGTAAAGATCAGCATACCCAACCAGACATCGAGTACCGGCGCCGATTTCCACACGAGGAATGCCGAGCTGCCGCCCTGGATGCTGACGAATATGCCCGTCAGGAACAGGATTAGCAGGTGCGTCACTACGATGACGACAAAAGCGATGAGCGGAATCGCCACAGCGGCGGTCAGGAGCTTGGAAATAACTGTTTCCGCGTCGGTAATCGGCAGCGAACGCCAGAACAGGATGCTCTTGTTCTTGCGTTCGGCATACAGGGAATCGAGGCAGTAAAAAATCGTCAGGATCATTCCCGCAAACAGGAACGGCGCCGTATTGCCAAGCAGCAGGGCAAACATCCCGGCGCGGCGCTCCGCATCGCCGACGATATTCTGGGCGCCGAAAATGCTCAGATCGATCATTTCCTGGTAAGCAGTCGCGAACACGAGCCCGGTCAGCAGCACGAGCACCATGACCAGACCGACGACCGCGGGCGTCACATACAGCGAACGATGTTCCCAGACCTCGCGTTTGACCAGTGCGTACTGGTGAGTGAACAAGTTAGAGATCATGCCGCTGCCCCCTTCACCTTGGCCACGAACAGGTCAGCGACCGACGGCGTATGGCATTCACCAAACGCGTCCAGTTGCGCTCTGTCCTTACCTTCGAACATCATGACTTTCTTGCCAAAAACATCACGTTCGTAAATCGGTCCGAGCTGACGCGCCTTTTCTGCGTCCTCGCCCGACGTGATCAGCTCGACGTATTTGTCGGGCAATGCGTCCATCGGCGAGTCGAGGAGGATGCGACCGTCATTGATGAACATGATGTCGGTCATCAGGTTCTCGATCTCCTCGACCTGGTGTGTGGTGATCAGGATCGTGCGTTCGCCGTCGAAGTAGTCGTTCAGCAGGTTGCTGTAGAACTCCTTGCGGAAAATGATATCGAGGCCGATCGTCGGCTCGTCGAGCACCAGCAGCTTGGCATCGATCGCCATGATGATCGACAGGTGCAACTGCGTGATCATGCCTTTCGACAGCTCGCGCACCTTGGCGCCCATGCGCACCTTTGTGCGGGACAGGAAATCCTCGGCACGGCTGCGCGAAAAATTCGGGTGTGTCGATTCCATGAACTCGAGTAGCTGGGTGACCTTTATCCAGCCTGGCAAGACAGCCACGTCAGCAATGAAGCAAATGTTCTGCATCAGTTGCTTGCGCTGCTTGAACGGGTCGAGTCCGAGAACGGAAAGCTGGCCTTCGCAGTCGGTCAGGCCGAGCACGGCTTTGAGCAACGTGGTCTTGCCGGCGCCGTTCGGGCCGAACAATCCCATGATTTTGCCCTTCTCGATTTCGAAACTGACGTTGTCGACCGCGCGTACGTCGCCGAAGCGTTTCGATACATTGCTGGCAGTGACCAGGCTAGTCATTCTTGTCTCCTGCGTCGTCTGTCTTCGTAATAGAATCCAGCAGCTCGCCGGCATCGAGGCCGAGCCGTTCGATCGTCGCTGCTACTTGTGGCCATTCCTTGTCGAGGAATCGTTGCCGTTCGTCGATGAGTAACTGGGTGCGCGCGCCGCCCGTAACGAACATGCCCCGGCCGCGCTTTTTCTCGACCAGGCCTTCGTCAACCAGTTCCTGGTAGCCCTTGAGCACCGTGAGCGGATTGAGCCGGTACTCGGCGGCAACGTTGCGCACCGATGGCAATGCGTCGCCATCGCCCAGTACGCCCTCCAGGATCATCGCGACGACGCGGTCCCGGAGCTGCCGGTAAATCGGCTGATCTTCATTCCATTTAGGGTCCATTCATGCCGCCCTGTAAAATGGCGCCGGCCCGGATAGAGGCCGGCGCAACAACTCCGTCGCTACTTTACTCGCCGTTGTGACGGAAACTGGAAAATATGTGCCCAGCTCGGTGCCCTCCCTAGTCCGCAACCGTGAAGCGGATTTCGATGACATCGTGGCCCTCTTCCATGGCCGTACGCCGTAATTCGGCGTCCGCCTCGCCAGCGACGAGCGCCAACGTCATCAGGGCCATTACTGTCAGGCCGACAATTTCGTTGAGGTATCTTACAAATAAGGCTCTCATTGCTGTATCTCCGAAGAGGAATAACCTGTTGGTGAGCTAGTGTTATAGTTGACTATAACACTAAAAGAAGGGTTTGCAAGCTTTTTTGCCACTTTTTTAGACCGATTGCCCGAAACTACGCGTTTACAGGGCTATGGCAGCTAACGCACAGGTGATAACGGCCGGCCCCGTGGCGCTTTCCCGCAAGTCACGATGCGCCTATGCTCGCGCTATGGACCCGACCCCGGCAGACAGCGCATTGATGTTGCGCTACCGCGATGGTGACGTGGCAGCATTCGAAATGCTGTACCGCCGGCACAATGACGCGCTGTATCGCTACCTGCTGCGCCTGACCCAGAACCGCAGTGCGGCAGAGGACGTGTTCCAGGAGGCCTGGGGCAAGATCATCAAGGCGAAGGACAACTACCGACGCACCGCCAAGTTCACGACCTTCCTGTACCGCGTCGCCCATAATTGCTTCATCGATCACGTGCGCCGCAACAAGCGGCATGCGATGACAGTCGACGTCGAGCCGGACACCCAACCCGATCCGGCTGACTCGCCCGAGATGGAGACCGAGCGCAGCCTGGCGAGGCAACGGCTCGACACGGCACTCAGGGAGTTGCCGGACGAGCAACGCGACGTATTCCTGCTGCGCGAGGAAGCCGGCCTGAGCCTCGACCAGATCGCGGCCATTACAGACTGCAACCGGGAGACCGCAAAAAGCCGATTGCGCTACGCTGTAAACAAGTTGCGCGCCGCGATCGACGAACCGGCGGAGACGACATGACTGACGACCCACGTGTAAGCAAGACGTACCGCGAGACTGCGACCGAGCGTGCTCCCGAGCATCTCGATGCAGCCGTGCTCAGGACAGCTGCGAAAGCGGCGCGCCCGCGCTACTCGTTATTGCGGACATGGACACGCCCGGTCGCCTGGGCCGCAGTCGTGATGCTGTCGTTCGCGCTGCTCCTCGAGCTGACTCAGACACCGGTAACCGATTCCGGGTACCAGGAGCTGTCGGATGCGCCTGCGACCATCGCCGCACCAGCTGCCGAGCTGCGCGAGGACCGTCAGCAGCGCGAAAAGCAGGAGGTCCAGGAGTTCAAGGTTCGTGACGCCGATATGCTGCAACGCGCCGAGGACATGGCGCGCATGCAGCAGGGAGCCAGCGGCGAGCCGGCTCCGGCGGCTGCGGAGCCGGCCGCGGTTGAAGCCTTCGCTGCGGACTCGGTGGTAGCCGAGGAAGTGGCCGGTCAGGCCACCATGCCACTGCCAGAGAAAAGTGCCTTGCGCAGCCGCACCGCACCCGTCGAAATGGAGCCCGCCTGCGACGAGTCGGCGCGGGCCGAGCCCGAAACCTGGCTGGCATGCATTGTTGCACTCGAGGAGAGTGGTCAGACCGAGGTCGCCGAGGCGGAGCGCGAGCTGTTCAAGGCCGCCTTCCCCGCATTCACCGAATAACACCCTCGGTTTCTAACGAGTGATGACTGACGCCGGCGATGCTAGAATCGCCGCCCGCGAAACGGCTTATTTCCCCTTAAATAAGGTCAGGACACAAAAACATGAAGTCACCCGTCAGAGTCACCATTACCGGCGCGGCCGGCCAGATCGGCTACCAGCTCGCCTTCCGTATTGCTTCCGGCCAGATGCTCGGATCCGACCAGCCGGTCATCCTGCAGCTGCTCGAAATTCCGCCGGCACTGCCGGCACTGAATGGCGTCGTCATGGAACTCGACGACTGCGCATTTGCCACGCTTGCCGGTATCGTCGCAACAGATGATCCCGATGTTGCGTTCAAGGATGCCGACTATGCATTGCTCGTCGGCGCCCGGCCGCGCGGCCCGGGCATGGAACGCAAGGACCTGCTGGAGGCCAACGCCGCGATCTTCTCGGTGCAGGGCAAGGCCATCAACAACCATGCCAGCCGCGATATCCGCGTGCTCGTCGTCGGCAACCCGGCGAACACGAATGCGCTCATCACGCAGTCCAACGCGCCCGACATCGATCCGGCCAATTTCACGGCTATGACGCGTCTCGACCACAACCGCGCCATCGCCCAGCTGGCGCACAAGACGGGCGCGCATGTGACAGACGTCAGGCGCATGACGATCTGGGGCAACCACTCGGCAACCCAGTACCCGGATATTCACCACGCGACCGTCAAGGGCCAGCATGCCAGCGAAATGGTAGACGAGGCCTGGCTCGCTGACGAGTTCATCCCGCTCGTCCAGCAGCGCGGCGCAGCCATTATCAAGGCCCGCGGCGCGTCGTCGGCAGCATCGGCTGCCTCGGCCGCTATTGACCACATGCATGACTGGGTCCTCGGCACGCCCGACGACGACTGGGTCAGCATGGGAATTCCGTCGGACGGAAGTTACGGAATCGAGACGGGGATCATTTACAGCTACCCGGTACGGTGCAAGGATGGCAGGTATGAAATAGTGCAGGGTCTCGATATCTCTGACTTCAGCAGAGAACGCATGGATGCAACCGAGGTCGAACTCAGGGAAGAGCGTGCTGCAATCGAGGAGTTGCTTTGACAGAGTTTCTGATTAGCCTGGCGTGGCTGCTGCTGTTCGTCGGTGGCGGCATTTTTCTTGCTTACCAGCGCATTGATCTGCGCACATCGACCATAGCGACCGGCCTGGCGCTGCTCGCCTACACCATATTCGGTGACGGCTGGTGGTGGTGGCTGTTGCTGCTGTGGGCAATGTTCGGCGTCATGATCGTGCCGAACCTGGTCGAAATCCGCCGCGAGAAGATCACGCGGCCGTTGCTCGATGTCTACCGCAAAATGCTGCCGCCCATGTCGGAAACCGAGCGCGAGGCGCTCGAGGCCGGCAACGTCTGGTGGGACGGCGAACTGTTCTCAGGCATGCCGGAATGGGATCGCCTGATGAAATTCCCGGCGCCCGAGCTGTCCGAGGAGGAACAGGCCTTCATCGACGGTCCGTGCGAGGAACTGTGCCGCATGATCGACGACTGGCAGATCTGCCACGAGCTCGGCGATATGCCGCGGGAGGTCTGGGACTTCATCATCAAGCATCGCTTCTTCGCGATGATCATTCCCAAGAAATACGGCGGCCTCGAGTTTTCACCCTATGCCGTCGCCATGGTGCAGACCAAGGTCGGCAGCCGCAGCGCCACCGTCAGCTCGACCATCGGCGTGCCGAACTCGCTGGGTCCGGCGGAACTGCTGATGCACTACGGCACCGATGCACAGAAAGACCACTATCTGCCGGGACTTGCTTCCGGCAAGGAAATCCCCTGTTTCGCATTGACGTCGCTGGAAGCAGGTTCGGATGCGGGGTCGCTCATCGACAGCGGTGTTGTCTGCAAGGGCAAGTGGCAGGGCAAGACGATCACGGGTATCAAGCTCAACTGGGACAAGCGGTATATAACGCTGGCCCCGATTGCCACGGTGCTCGGCCTTGCGTTCAAGCTTTATGACCCGGACCACCTGATCGGCGACAAGGACGAGTACGGCATCACGGCCGCCCTGATTCCGACCGACACGCCGGGCGTGGAATTCGGCCGCAGGCACAACCCGTTGACCATTGCGTTCCTGAACGGTCCGACCAGCGGCAAGGACGTGTTCGTGCCGCTCGACTACATCATTGGCGGGCAGGAGATGGCTGGCAAGGGCTGGAAGATGCTCGTCACCCTGTTGTCGGTTGGCCGCGCGATTTCGTTGCCTTCGGCTGCCTGCGCCGGCGGCCAGGCGGCCGCTTACACGGCGGGCGCCTACACGCGTATCCGCAAGCAGTTTGGCACGTCGATTTCGAATTTCGAGGGCGTCGGTGAGGCGCTGGCCCGCATCGGCGGCTATTCCTACATTGTCACCTCCGGCCTGTCGGTTACGGCAGGCGCCATCGAGCAGGGCGAAAAGCCGGCAGTTCCCTCGGCGATCCTCAAGTATCACTGCACCGAACTCGGCCGCAAGATGGCAAATGACTGCATGGATGTGCATGGCGGCAAAGCCATCATGATGGGGCCAACAAACTATCTTGCGCGCGCCTACATGGCGACGCCGATCTCGATCACGGTCGAGGGCGCCAATATCCTGACGCGCAGCCTGATGATTTATGGCCAGGGCGCCGTGCGTTGTCACCCGTTCGTGCTGCCGGAAATGAATGCCGCCGCCGACGAGGATGCCGATCGTGGCCTGATCGATTTCGACAAGTACCTGTTCGGCCACATCGGCTACGCAATCAGTAACCTGGCGCGCTCATTCTTCCTTGCGCTTACGCATGCCAAATTCAGTCGTGTACCGCTCAATACGCCGACGCGCCGCTACTACCAGAACATTAACCGTTACAGTGCCGCGTTTGCGCTGGCCTCGGACTTTGCGATGCTCACACTCGGCGGCGCGCTCAAGAAGCGCGAATCGCTGTCGGCGCGCCTGGGTGACGTATTGAGCTGTATGTACCTGGCGTCATGTGTGCTCAAGCACTTCGAGGACCAGGGTCGGCGGGCAACCGACCTGCCGCTCGTCGAATGGTCGGTACGCACGCTGATGTACCAGGCCCAGGAAGCGCTGCACTCATTCCTGCGCAACTTCCCGAACCGCTGGGTCGCCACGTTCCTGCGTATTTTCATCTTCCCGCGCGGCCGCACCTACTCGGCGCCATCTGACGAGATGGCCGGCAAGGTCGTCGAGCTGATGACACGCTCGGGCGAGGCCCGTGAGCGGCTCAGCAAGTTCGCCTACACGACGCTCGAGCCCACTAATCCGCTCGGGCAGTTGCAGGAAGCACTCGAGCTATCGGAAAACTTCGCCCCGATGGAGCGCCGCCTGAAACAGGCGCAGCGTGAGGGCCTGATCCGCTCCGATTACTTTGGCGCACAGATCGACGAAGCGGCCAAGGCGGGCGTCATCAGCAAGAAGGAAGCTGCGGAACTGCATGAATACCATGATAAGGTGACGGCTCTGCTCGACGTCGACGACTTTGCACCCGAGGAAATCGGGCGCTCGGTCGCCCCGGAGCCGCCGCCGGCGCAGCGCGCCGCGAAGGCCAAGACGGCGACTCGCAAGAAGACGGCAAAGAAAAAGAAAGCATCCAAGAAGACTCGCAAGAAAACCACCTGACCAATGAGCAGCGAATCCGGACCCCTCTATGAAGTCACCATCTTCGTAGCACCGGAAGTCGCGGAGAGCTGTGAGAGTCGTATCGACGACTATGTGCGGAAGGTATTGCAGCACCCCGCAGTTGCCGACTGTATCGTATTCTCGCGTGACAGCGGCGACCCGGAAAGGCTGCAACGGGTCTGCCTGCACACCCTGAGCGGTGATGATGTCGTCGCCGAATTCGTCGACGAACCGGGCAGCGAATTCGAGGGCGAACTCGAGGCCGAGTTCGGTGATCAAATCGAGGTTCACTCCCGGATACTGCGCGAAGACCAGTATGCGCTGCATTCTGCCGAAGACTCTCCCAACTGCCTCAACTGCGGCAGCCGGTTGCGGGGGCAGTACTGTGGCGGCTGCGGCCAGCGCTCGCAAAGCCGCCTGATCAGTCTCTGGGAACTGGTCTCCGATGCGTTTGGCGACCTGCTCGAACTGGACTCACGCCTGTGGCAGACGCTGGTCCCGCTCCTGATCCGGCCGGGCCGCCTCACGGCCGATTACCTGCAGGGCAAACGTGCGCGCTTCATGCCGCCGTTTCGCATGTACCTCGTATTCAGCCTGCTGTTCTTCATCGTGGCGTTCTTCGACCCTCGTGAAAATTTCAGCCTGCTGTTCGAACCCGAGCCGGAACCCACTGCCGAGGAGCTGGCGCAGGAAGCCGCGAAGGAGCAGGCCGCACACGATCAGGCGCAGGCGAAGATCGACGAACTGGCCGAGAAAGGAATCATCGTCGATGACGATCTCGAAGGTAACCTGCGCATCGACGATGATGGAGTGCGCTTCACCTGGGACGATGAAGCCGACCCGGACGAAGACTGCGAGGTCGACGTCTCCGACATGGAGGACTGGCCGGACTGGCTTGCACGGCGGCTGACGCCCGAGCGGCTCGAACGGATCTGCGAGCGGACTCAGGTGGACAGCGGCAAGGCGCTGGTCGACAACTTGCTCGATAACATCCCCGCGGCACTCATTGTCCTGCTGCCGCTGATGGCATTCGTTCTCAAGGCGCTGTACCCGCTGTCCAAGCACTACTACGTGGAGCACCTGCTGTTCTTCGTGCATTTTCACGCATTTTTCTTCCTGATGCTGACGCTGCAGATCCTGCTGATGCGCCTGTCGGGGTGGGTCGGGATTCCCGAGGCGATCCCGATTCTCATCATTGTCGGCACCGCGTTCTATATCGCGATTTACCTGTTTGTGGCGATGCGCAGGGTATACGGCCAGGGGCGCATCATCACCTTCTTCAAATACATCATCCTGCTGGTCGCCTACTCGTTCGGTTTTACGATGACGATGCTCGGTGCTCTGGCGATTGCGGCCTTCTCCATAGTAGATTAGGGCCCAGACTTTCATGAGAATACAAAAATGAGCGACAAACTCCGATTCCCGCTGGCTGCAGCGGCTGCCATTTTCCTCCTGAGCGCCTGCGGAAAGCAGGAAGCGGAGCCTTCCGCCGTCGCGGAGCCCGAGGCGGCGCCAGCGGTTGAGGCCGCTGCCGACACCTCGCCGCCCGCCACCCTGCCGCGGACCAAGTCGCCAGAAGGCGCGCGCCTGTTTTTCATAACCCCGGCCGACGGAGATACTGTTTCGAACCCGGTCGTCGTCGAGTTCGGCCTCGAGGGCATGGACGTCGTGGCCGCCGGCGTCAACGAGGCGCATTCGGGCCATCACCACCTGATCGTCGACGCGGAGCTGCCGGATCTGGGCCTGCCGATTCCCGCGAATGAGAACTATATTCATTTCGGCGATGCCAGCACTTCGACGGAACTGACCCTGGAACCCGGCGAGCACACGCTGCGACTGTTGCTCGGCGACCACCTGCATATCCCGCATGACCCGCCGGTCATCTCGGAGACGATTACCATTACGGTCGAATAAGCAGTTGAGTGCTTGCGCCCGGAACACTAAAATCGCCGGGCTAAGCAGAATTCAGCCATGAACAAGTCCAACAACACCAAGAACATAGGTATCAGCGGCCTCGCCGCTTATATCCCGCCGTACCGTGTATGGCTCAAGGACTGGTGTGACTGGACTGACAACCAGTGGCCGAAGATCCGCGAAGTCGTCGGCCGCAGCTTCCGCGTGCGCGGCCCGGACCAGAGCGTGTACACGATGGCCGCCACGGCCGTCATGCGCCTGATCGAGCAGTACGACATCGACCCTACGCGTATCAAGTTCCTCGGCCTCGGTACCGAATCGAGTACCGACAATTCGGCCGGTGCGATCATTATCAAGGGCATGGTTGACCGGGCGCTCGAGGCGCGCGGCATGTCGCCGATTGCGCGCAGCTGCGAAGTCCCCGAGTTCAAGCATGCCTGCCTCGGCGGCGTTTATGGCATGAAGGGCGCCATTCGCCACCTGGCGCTCGACGGCGCCGGCAGCCAGGCCATCGTTGTGTGTGCGGATATCGCCGAGTACCAGCGCGGCTCCAGTGGCGAGCCTACCCAGGGCGCCGGTGCTGTCGCGATGCTGCTCGAGGAAGACCCCAGGCTGGCCGTCGTGGATCTGCCGAGCTCCGGATCGGCATCGGACTACCGCATCATGGACTTCCGCAAGCCGATGCTGCGCTTCTGCGGCCAGGATCGTTCCGAATCTCACCAGGTGCAGGACTTCCCGGTATTCAACGGCAAGTACTCGACCACCTGTTACATCGACGAGACGCTGCATGCCCTGCATGACATGTATGTAAAACGCGGCCTGAACCCGGCCGAGTACATGCGCTCGCTGCAGACGATTTTCCTGCACCGACCGTACCGGCGCATGCCGGAAACCGGCTGGGCAGTTTCCTACCTGTTCGCGATGAGCCAGGGCAATGCCGAAGACCGGGCTGAACTCGCCTCCTATTGCTACGAGGTTGGAATCGATCCCAGGGCGCTCGAAGCCGAAATGCTGAGCAAACCCGACGTGATCAACCTCGCTGACCCGGAGCGGCTGCAATACGAAGCCTATCCGCTGACGATGGCCGTGCTCAGGGTGTTCCGCGCCTCACGTCATTACCGCCGCGAGATTCTCGACAAGCTGGCGCTCGGTTCCGACACGATGCTCGATCTCGGCAACCTGTATACGGCTGCCTTGCCCGCCTGGATGGCGGCAGGCTTCGAGCAGGGTCTGGATGAAAACTCGTTTACGCCGGGTGAGGAAGTCCTGACGCTGGGCTATGGCAGCGGCGACGCCGCGGAAGTCATCCCGTTCTTTATGGCTGACGGCTGGCGTGAAGCAACGGCGAAGATCGGTTTCGCTGACGCGATGCAGTTCGCGCTCGATCTCGACGAGGCGCAGTACATCGCACTTCATGACGGGCGCAGGGCCCGCGGTCTCGACTACATCCCCAACAACGAGTTTGTCATCGATCGCGTGGGCCGCTGCGATGAGCGCCATTTCGCCGACCTCGGCATCGAGTACTACCGCTACGTCGGGTAGCCGCGCCGTAGGGGCCCGCCGCAGCGGGCGATTTCATTCTTCTTCTGTCGCCGCCGGCCTGTAGCTGAACTTCTGGCCGCCCAGGGTCGCCTCGTACATCAGGCCGCCCTTGGCAAACGTGAAAATGGCCATGCCCTTGTAATAGTCGCCCCTGGCCTTGCCGGTTTCGCCGCTGTTGCCGCTGGCGGCGGCCCCTGCACCCGTGGTTCCTGCCTGCGCCGAGGCGCCGGCCGTGATGGCGACCGCAGCCGCCTGGGCGCCGAATTCAAAGTTTTCGCTCGTGAATTCGTTGAACGCACGCTCGTCCTTGAAAAAGACAATCTGGCTGTAGGCCTGGCCACCGAGCTGGAAGCCGACCGTAACCTGGGTCATCGTAGTGTCGCCGACGTGGACGCCTTTCTTGTAAACCCGTCCTTTGCCGCGGGCCCCACCAATGCCGACGCCGCCTTTGCCAATCGTCGGGAAGACGGCGTAGCCATAACTGCTTTCAAAGAACTTGTCGGCCACGTTTTCACGGAACATGTCGATGGTTTCCGTGTAATTGTCGGCCCAGGCGAAGCCGGAGAAAAAAGTACCAAAAATGAAGCTGATGACCAGCAAACCGGCACGTGTATACATCTGGAAATCCTCAGGTTGAATCCCGCCGGAATCGGCGGCGTTTGCCCAAATAGCGATTGAGCAGATTAGTGCGCTGCGCCGGCGATGGCAAGCTGTCGCTTAATGGAGACAGCGACACGGCCGCGTATCGCCGTTACGCCTTCATGCCCCTGACATCCTCGAGCGCAAACGCGTAGTTGCGCCAGCGCCCGCTGGATGCGGTGTGCAGCTTCTCACGGACCTGCCAGACACTCGCTGTCTTGACCGGGTTCTCGGCGTCCTGGAAATCGAGGCAGCGATCGTCCCAGTCGAGGCCGAGGAAGTCGAGCAGGCCAGTAAGCACTGCTTTGGGCTCTGCGACGAGTTCTTCATAACGAACCACGGTGATGCTGTCGCCGAAACAGGCCGACCAGTGTTGTAGCAGCCGCTCCTGCTGGCGGTAGTAGTGAGCCGCATTCTCGAGCTCAGTCGCGTAGGACAGGCTGCCGCCGAGCTGCTGAAAATACACCGACAGGCAGTTATCCCTGATGTCCCTCGTCGTGTAAACGATCCGGGCAGCCGGGAACATGGCTTTGACGAGTCCCAGATGCAAATGATTGTCGGGCCGCTTGTCCGTGATGTTCGCAGTCGCATTGAAAAACTCGGCGCGCTGCTGCAGGTAGCCGTTGGCGAGGCGCTCGACATCCTGTGGCGTGGCCGTTCGCAATTTTTCCGGATAGGGGTTCATGTCCCGTGCAAGCAGCCGCGGCAGGATATCGAGCTCACCGCCCGCTGTAATTTGCTCATGCCGTCCCAGGATCTGCTCTGTCAGCGTCGAGCCCGAGCGGAACATGCCGCAGATGAAAATCGGCGAGTCCGGCAGTGATGTCGAGTGGCGGCCGATCCATTCATCGCTGCAGCAATCGATAATCTCGTCGACAAACTGTTCCATGGCCGTACGATCGTAGGGTCGCTGCCGCGAGCTGCCGATCTCGTTGCCTTTCGCGTATGCCGAAAATGCGGCCTGATAGTCGCCGACATCATCGAGTGCTTTGCCGAGCGCGAAATACAGGCTCTCGGTGCCGATGGAATCGCCGTCATCCGCGGCAATGGCGTCGCGAAGCTGCTGGATGATCGTATCGTCTTTCGACGTCACCCTGTTCGCATAGGCGAGGCGAGACAGCGCCTCCCGGTTCTTTGGCTCCAGCTGCAGAACCCGCTGGTAAAGATCCATGGCCTGCTCGCGTTCACCGGTCTCCTCGTACTGCGCTGCGAGGTTAAAAAGCGCCGGCACATAGTCTGCTTTCCCGGCGAGCGCTGTCTCGAAATAGCGGCGGGCGTCTGCTGCGCGACGCATCTCCGATGCGAGCACACCCATGTTTGTATAGACCTCGTGTTCCCGGCTGATGCCGAGTCCGAGCGCGTGTTCATAGGACGCCATCGCTTCAGCCAGTGATCCGCGCTTCTTGTGTAGCAGGGCGAGGTTGTAATGCGCCTCTGCCAGTTGCGGCTGCCGCTCGATCAGGCCTCTGTATATTGCCACTGCCGCATCGACCCGCCCGAAACGGCACAGTAGCTGCGCCATCTGCTCACAGTACTCCAGGTTTGCAGGGTGTTCAGCTACCAGCGCGGAAAGGACGCCCAGCGCATTCTTCGGTTTGCTCGCACGCAGGTACAGCCGTGCGAGCTCAGATAGTGCCCGTTCCCGCACTTCTTCCTGGCCCACCAGGTCCTGGTAGACCTGCTCGGCCTCCTGCAGCTTGCCACTCGCCTGCAACGTCTGCGCTTTGCGGAATGCCCTGGTGTAGTTCATTGCCGGCTACAACCGCACGTAGCGTCCGGTGTGATCACGGTGCTGCGTCGTCAACGCGCGCCACTCGAGTATGAACCATGGGGTCAGCGTGTCACGAGATTGCGCAAACTCGCGCTCAAGGTCGTCGGCAGATACGAATCGCGTCGCCGCGATCTCGTGATCGTTGGGGTGGATCTCGGCCGGCGCATGCCCGAGGAAGACATGACACAACTCGTTTTCAGATCCGGCGTCACCGAAACTGGCCTGGTATTCAAACTTGTAGACGAATTCGAGCTCTGCCTCGATATTCAGTTCATCCCGTAACCGCCGCCGTGTCGCGACCTGCATCGACTCGCCGCGGCGCGGGTGGCTGCAGATGCTGTTCGACCAGTAGCCTGGCCACAGGCGCTTGGATGCGCTGCGTCGCTGCAGCAGCAACTCGCCATCATCATTGAACAGGAACAGCGAAAACGCACGATGCAGGATGCCTTCGCCGTCATGGCAATCGGCCTTGGACAGGAAGCCGGTCTCGTTGTCGTCGCTGTCGACGAGGATGAGTTCTTCGGCCTCGGACGAGACGACGCGGTGTGCGGTATTCAACTGACTATTCCCTTTACGAAACGCTTATTGTCCTGAATCCGGCCGACTCCAGAGCTGTCGTCACATCATCGACCGCCCCCGGACACAATGCAACGATCGAGCCTCCACCGCCCGCCCCCGTGAGCTTGGCACCGGCTGAACCTGCGTTGCGAGCGATGCCGATCATGGCCTCGAGTTCCGGGGTCGACACACCGATCGCATTGAGGAGCCCCTGGCAAATATTCATGAGCCGGCCCAGCTCATCGTGGTTGCCGGCGGCGAGCGCTTGCGCCCCCGAACGGCTGAGTGCATCGATCTGCTCAAAGATCGCATCGTACTGTGCCGGGTTTTGTTCGCGCCGCTCGCGCACAGCGGCCACAAGTTTCTTCGTGCGGCCCTGCTGGTGGCTGCAGGCAATGACGATCGGCGGTGCTTCGTTGATGTCAATCGCCTCCAGACTGAGCGATCCCTCGTTGCTGAACAACATGGCTTCGCCGAATGTCGCAATCGTATTATCGATACCCGAAGGCGTGCCATGGGCGAGCTTCTCGCATTCGTAGGCCACCGCATTGATCCCGTCGTCATCGAGTCCGAGCTCGTGCCTGGCGTTATACGCCCTCGCAATGGCCACGGCGAATGCGGCAGAGGCGCCCAGGCCCATGGCGAGCGGCAGCTTTGAAACGACTCTTACGCCGTACGGCGAGTCGGCAACACCGAGCTGTTTCTTTATCAGTCTGATCGCCGCCTCGAGCTCCGGGATGGCCGGCGCCACCGGCTCTTCGACCAGTGTCGCAGAAACCGCAGCGGGAATCGGCAATGCCAGTGCATGCTTGCCATAGACGACCGCATGTTCGCCGAGCAGGATGACCTTGCCCGCAGCGATGCCGTCCGCAGCGACACTGTCTGCCGCGTCTTTCATCCCTGCAGTCAGCTCCCGCGCCTTCCAGACCTTTACGTCGCCACTCTCGATCAGGCCGGCCACAACATCGTCGAATAACTCCGCCGGCACGTCGGCGCTCGTCGCAACACTGCGCGCGTGCAACTTCATATGGCCCTGCTGGATGCCGCTGGTCGCAAGCGCATGCAGCGCGGCAAAGTTTTGCGCGAGGCCGACCGCTGCCATCAGCCTGGCAAGCTCGGTCGCCGATTGCACGCCTGCCAGCTCCAGCCCCAATGCGGCACCCCGATTTGCATCGAGGTTGCCACCCACCGTACCCACCTTCAGTGGAATTGCGATTGCACCGGCCAGCATGCCGTTATTGTCCACCGACCAGGTTGCGAGAGGGGCGTACCGGCCGCCAGCCGCCGCAAACGCATGAGCCCCGGCCTCGATTGCACGCCAGTCGTTGCCGGTCGCGATCGCAACGGCATCGATGCCGTTCATGATGCCCTTGTTGTGGGTTGCAGCCCTGTACGGATCGGCGCTCGCGATCCGGCTCGCCAGCACGATGCCGTCGCGGACTTCATCATCCAGGTCGAACGTCGCGTGGGCAGTGACTATGGATCGGTCAGCCAGGTTGGACAGAATGCGCAGCGCAACCTTGCCCTTGCATATGTCGCCAATCGACGGTGCGACTGCTTCGCAGATCGTGTTGACGAGATTCGCGCCCATCGCATCGCGGGTATCGACAAGAATGTGTACTGCGATGACCTTACTGCCATCGTCGAGCGACAGCAGGTGCGTGTCGATATCCGTGACGCCGCCGCCGCGCTCGGCAAGGCGCGGATGCACGGCATTGCACTGCTTGATGAGATCCTGTTTCGCTGCAGCCACGGATTCGATCGCCGCATCGACGCTCTCGATGCCGCTGACATGCAGCTGGCCGATAAGCAGCGACTCATCGCACGTCGCCGTGAAGCCACCGGTGTTGCGCGCCAGCAATGCAGCCCGGCTTACGCCGGCGACGATCGACGGTTCTTCGACGACCATCGGCACGATGTAGTCACGGTCATTTACGGTGAAGTTCGGCGCCACGCCCAACGGCAGACCGAATACGCCCACGACGTTTTCAATCATGCGATCCGCTGTGTGCGGCAACAGTGTGAAGCGTCCCTGGCGCAGGTTTTCGGCATCGCCACGCGCGAGCCATCCGCCATCCTCGAGCGCATCGATGCGCTCGGCCACCGACAGCCGGTAGAAACCCGTGATGCGCGAATCACTCACGTGCTTTCTCTTGTGACCGCAACGCCTTGCTCGTCGAGGTGCAGGTCGAGGGCCCGGAACTCGCCGAGCAGGCCGGCGGCGATAAACTCGTCTGCATGAGCAGCATTGTCGGCAAGCAGGATGCCGATGTCGCCACCGCCTGCACCACAGGGCTTGTAAATCAGGCCGGCTGCGGCGGCAGCGGCCGTCATTTCCGCATGCCCGGCGGCAAATATACCGAGCTCGTGGTCAGCATCGAACTCCTGCAACACCTGGATGTAGTTGCGACATCGCTGCAGCACTTCGTCCGCCGAGCCACTCGCCCAGGCGTTCGCCACGCGGCGCGAAGACACGGCCAGCGCCGCTTTTGACGGTTTCGGGCCATGGCTGGAGAAGCGCTCGATCTTGACGCCCGTGCGCGCGGGCGAGCCGCTCCAGAACAGGCGACATTCCAGCCCCTCTGGCATGGCCAGCCGCGTCGCGGACCGGCCCTCCATGACGTACTCGACGAGGCCGCCAATCACCGACGTCGCGATGTCCACACCGCTGCCGAGGCGGCCCTGGAAATCGAGATGCCCCTCATGCGCCACGGTCTCGGGATCGTTGCCGCCCGGTGACAGCTCGTTGAGCGCGTAGGCGAGCGCTACCGAGAGCGCGGCGCTGGAGCCGATGCCCGTCTTGCTGCCGCTCGCCGAGTCCAGGAATGCCGTTGTGTCCAGGCGCAGTGCGAGCCCCCCTGACCGCTGCACACCGCTCCGCCGCCATACGCATTCGAGCAGTTCGAAGTCGTCAGTCGAATCGAGCCAGCCGAACACGCCATCACGAACCACGAACCTGTGCGGCTCGTCTACGTGACCCGGCGCAACGACGACATGGTGCTCGATACCGGTCTGTTCGATTGTCACGGTGGCGCGCCGGTTGACCGCCACGCAAATGGCGGGTGCGCCGTTCAACACCGCATATTCACCCGACAACACGACCTTGCCCGGCGCGCTGGCTTGAATCCGGTCAGTCACTTTCGATCACCCTCGCCCCACCGCCGAGCCCGGACATCATGACCTGCTCGACACCGGGGGTCGCCGCCAGTTGCTCGCGTACTCTGTTTGCGACCCCGGGCTCGCAAATCGCCTTGAGCTGCGGCCCGGCGTCTATCGTAAAGAACACCGGGACATCCTCCGCCTGCATTTGGCGGATGGTCTCCATGCAGGCCAGTGTCGTCGCATTCCAGTACACCATCGGTGGCCGCGAGCCCCACATGACCGAGTGCATCTTGAGGCAATTGTGCTCGGCGACAGCCGCGAGCCGTGCGAAATCACGTTGCTCGATTGCTGCACGGGCCTCGTCAAGATCCGCGTCCTGGTATTCCACCCAGCGTTCGAAAAAAGGCGAGGTCTTGCGGCTGAGCTCCATCGCCTCGGTCGAGCCAACAGCCTTCGGACCCGACGCAGTGATTGCGACGACAACCTTGAGTGGCCAGTCGTCGCCGTCACACAGGCCGCTGACCGCGATGTCGTCGCCAGCGTTGCGCAGTTCGACGAATCCGCCGAGCAAAGACCTTGCCGCCGAACCCGAGGACCGGCCGGCGAGACTCGCGAGCTGGTCTCGCGTGTGCTGAGCGTCGCACGCAGCATCCGCTGCAACAACGAGCGCCGCGAATGCCGACGCCGACGACGCCAGGCCGGCCGCGATCGGGAAATTGCTGTCGCTGATGACTTGTGCATGCTTCCGTTCCGGGCCTGCCACGAGGTCCAGGCAGCGCGATACCCGCGCCAACATCGCCTCAACGACCTCACCATTGACGGCAAGCTTGTCATATCGCAATGACGCATCAAATTCGACGCTCATCATCGTGTACAGGTCAGCCAGCGTAATCGAAATCGATCCGACCGCCGGGAGATTGCGTGCCACGTCACGCTTTCCCCAGTACTTGATCAGCGCAATATTGGGCTGGGCTTTGGCTGTTGCCCGCATAGTATTCTTCGTGCGCGTAAACGGACGCGAATTATAGCCCAGCCGTGCTGCGCAAAGGCCCCAAATCCGTGTACGCTACATGACCCCGATCAATGCCCGGAAAGCAATTGGCCGCATCTTTCGATAACCGCATCGCGCATTACACGGCTCGCGTGGCCGATGCGCTGGATGCCGCCCTGCCACCGGCAAACGAGGCGCCGAAGCGCCTGCACGACGCCATGCGCTATGCCGTGTTCAATGGCGGCAAACGCGTCAGGCCACTGCTCGTGTATGCGACCGGCGAATGCCTCGGGCTGCGCGAGGACCTGCTGGACGCCCCCGCCGCGGCCATCGAACTCATTCATGCGTTTTCACTCGTGCACGACGACCTGCCGGCGATGGACGATGATGACATTCGCCGCGGCAAGCCAACGCTGCACCGCCAGTTCGACGAGGCGACAGCCATTCTCGCCGCCGACGCATTGCAGCCGCTGGCGTTCAGTGTGCTGGCCGCCATCCGGGACGTGCCTGCGCAGACCCGCGTGCGGCTGGTCGGGCTGGTCGCCGATGCTGCCGGGTCGATTGGCATGACCGGCGGCCAGTCGATGGATCTCGCAGCCGAAGGCCGCTCTTTGTCCGCCGAGCAGATCGAGCACATGTATTCGTTGAAAACGGGTGCGCTGATTCACGCCGCTGTGGCGTCGGCATCACTGCTTGCCGAAAACCTCGACGACGATCGTGCCTCGGCCCTCGAGGCGTTCGGTCGCACAATCGGCATCGCATTCCAGATCAAGGATGACATTCTCGACGTCGAGGGCGAGACCGAGGTCATCGGCAAACAGTCCGGTGCGGACCAGCGCCTCGGCAAGGCAACCTACCCCGGCCTGGTCGGGGTCGACGAGGCCCGCGCGCGCTGCGGTAGCCTGCTGCGTTCCGCACTTGAACAACTTGACGATTTCGGCGACGACGCCGACTCATTGCGCTGGCTGGCACGGTTCATCGTCGAACGCGGCAACTGACATGTCTGCGTCCGTGCGAACGATATTGCACGTGGACATGGACGCGTTTTATGCGTCGGTAGAACAGCGCGACAACCCCGAACTGCGGGGGAAACCCGTCGTCGTCGGCGGTGACAGGCGTGGTGTCGTTGCGGCGGCAAGTTACGAGGTTCGCAAGTTCGGCGTGCGGTCGGCGATGTCGATGGCGGACGCGCGGCGTCGCTGCCCCGACCTCATCCGTATCCCGCCGCGAATGGCCCACTACAAAGCGGAGTCGAAAAGGATCTTCGAAATATTTCGCTCGTTCACGCCACTCGTCGAAGGCCTGTCACTCGACGAGGCGTTCCTCGATGTTACAGGTAGCCTGAAGCTATTCGGCCCCGGCCCCGAGATCGCACGCAGCATCAAGCAGCAAATATTTGAGCAGACACGCCTGACCGCGTCGGTCGGCGTCGCCGAGAACAAGCTCGTCGCCAAGATCGCGTCCGATCTCGACAAACCTGACGGGCTCGCTGTCATCACCTCCAGGAATGTGCGCGAGACACTGGACCCACTGCCCGTCTCCACCATCCCGGGTATTGGCAGAAAAACGCTCGACAAGCTGCATCAGCTCAACATTCGTACCGTGGCCGACCTGCGGCTGGCGCCCGACAGGGACCTCGGGTCGGTATTCGGCCGGCATGCCGAACGCACGCGCAACCGTGCCGCCGGTATCGATGACCGGCCCGTGGTCGCCGAACGCGAAGAGAAATCCGTGAGCGCCGAAGAAACGTTTGACGCTGATCTGTCTGATCGCGCCGACATGGAGCGGGAGCTACGCAGCTTGTCCGAGTCAACGGCGCGCCGGCTCGAGAAGTCGCAGCTGCAGGCCGGCACGATCCAGGTCAAGATCCGCCAGTCCGACTTCCAGACCTTTACGCGGCAGAAAAGCGTGCGACCACCGGTCAGCCACAGTGACCAGATCTACCACGTCGCCTGCGAACTCCTTGGCACATGGCTGGAGGAAAACCCGGGCACGAGAATCAGGCTGCTGGGTGTCGGCGGCAGCAAGCTGTCCCCGGCCGGTCAGCCCGACCTGTTTGGGCCGCCAGTCATGTAGAATTGGTAGCCGAGGGGACCCGAAAACAGCAAAAAACGATGTATACCAACTTCTTTGGTCTCAATGAAAATCCGTTCTCGATAACGCCAGACCCGCGTTATCTGTTCATGAGCGAGCGCCATGGCGAGGCGCTGGCGCACCTCGTCTATGGCGTGACGGAGAGCGGCGGCTTCATGCAGCTGACCGGCGAAGTCGGGACCGGCAAGACCACCCTCGTCCGCACGTTGTTGCTCAACCGCATGCCGTCGAATGCGGACGTGGCCGTTGTGCTGAACCCGCAGATTTCAGCGCGCGAATTCCTGATCACGATTTGCGAAGAGCTGCACATCGACGTGCCCGAAGAACGCGGCAGCATCAAGGCGTTGATCGACACCCTCAACAATCACCTGCTGCAGGCCCATGCGGACGGGCGGCGCACGATCCTCGTGGTCGACGAGGCACAGAACCTGGCACCGGACGTGCTCGAGGAGGTGCGGCTTCTGACCAACCTGGAGACCGCCAAGCAGAAGCTCTTGCAGATCGTGTTGATCGGCCAGCCCGAATTGCGCGACCTTCTGGCGCGCAATGATCTGCGACAACTCGCACAGCGAATCACCGGGCGCTATCACCTCGAACCGTTGTCGCGTGAAGAAACCGCGCAATACATCGAACACCGGCTCAAGGTCGCCGGTGCGCTTGGCGAGGTATTTGACAGTGGCGCGAAGCGCGAAGTGTTCAGGCTCTCGCAGGGTGTACCCCGCCTGGTCAATGTCATTTGCGACCGCGCACTGCTCGGTGCATACACGATCGAAAGCCGCCGTATTAACCGTGGCATGGTGCGCAGGGCCGCCGCCGAGATCACGGGCGAGCCGGTAAGATCAGGCCTGCCACGATGGGCGATTCCGGCCTTCAGCGTGGCCGCGGCCGTGGTCATTGCCTTCGGCATCCTGGCGGCGCTCGATGACCGCCTCGCAGCCATCGACGCCGCGGTCGAGCCGGCCGCAGCCGAAGTTGTGACCGTTGCAGAGCCGCAACCTGAAACGGTTCCGGAGGTCATCACCGAGGTCGTCGAGGAACAAAACGAGGAAGATCCCGATGTCTCGCTCGACGCCCAGCTCGAACTTGCGAGCGAGCTGACGAGTACGGAGTCGGCACTCGTTACGCTGCTCGATCTCTGGGGCATCGAGTACCAGCGCGGTCAGCGCGGCTGCTCACAGGCAGCTGCAGCCGGGTACGAATGCCTGTTCCAGCGAGGTTCCTGGAGCAGCCTGAAGCAGTATGACCGTCCCGCGGTACTGACGCTGGTCGATCGCCGTGGCGCGACGCACGATGTGGTACTGACTGCTATCAATGGTACGAGCGTTGAGCTGTCGATTGGCGGCGTTGGCGTGACGCACTCGCTCGCCGAGGTCACGGACATGTGGTTTGGCGAATTCCTGATGCTGTGGCGGCCACCCAGTGGCTCCGGCGAGGCGCTTGGGCCGGGCGCGACTGGCCCTGGCGTGACCTGGCTGCGCCAGAGCCTCGCTGCAATTGACGCTCGCTACGCAACATCCAGACCCGAGTCCGACTCTTACGATGCCGAGCTTGCGGACAAAGTGCGCGAGTTCCAGCGCGACAATCGACTGGATGTCGATGGCCTGGCCGGACATCAGACGCAGATCATTATCACGACCCTTCTCGAACCTGACAGTACACCGCGTCTCACCAACCCGCGGCTCGCCCAGGAGTAGTGCATGAGTTTCATTCTGGATGCCCTCAAGAAATCCGAGACCGAACGGCAACAGAACGCCGGCGGCGAGTTTTCCAACGTGCCGTCGGGTTCCGGTGATCACCAGTCTTTCAGGTGGCTGTGGATCCTCGGGCTGTTGTTGCTTGTTAACGTCGTCGTCCTGCTCGGCATCCTGCTGCGTCCCGGCCCGCCAACCGAAGCGCCGGCGCCGGTGGAGCAGGCCCCGGTCGAGCAGCCTGCGCCCGAACTGGCGCCAGCAGCCGAGCCATCCTTTGAAGAACAGATTGCAGAAGCGAAGCAGAGCCAGCCCGCGCCCGAATCGGTGGCCGGGGAGCCTGCACCTGGCACCGACGTTGTCCTGGACGCTCCGGCGAAACAAGCGGCGCCAGCCAGCCCGCGCCGCCTGATGACGATCGATGAGTTGCGCCTGAACGGTACGTTGCAGTTGCCGGAGCTGCATCTCGACATTCACGTCTACGCCGACGACCCGGCCGAGCGATTCGTGTTCATCAACATGAAAAAGCATCGCGAAAATTCGCAGCTTCCCGAAGGGCCGGTGGTCGCCGAGATCACTAACGCAGGCGTCGTTCTGAAGTACCGTGGACTGACCTTCCTGTTGCCGCGCGAGTAAAGGCCAGCTTGGCCCAACCTGATACAAAGTATCTCGATGGAGCGGCATTCGCCGCTGCCATGGTGTCAGGCATTCACCGTGTTATCGGGGCCCAGGACTTTCTCAACCATATCAATGTTTTCCCTGTTGCCGACGGTGACACGGGCACGAACATGAGCCTGTCGCTCGGTTCGGCGCTTGACGTCCTGAGGACGAAGGGCGATGCGCACCTCGGCACATTGTTGCCGAGCATTGCCGATGCCCTGCTCGACGGGTCACGAGGCAACTCCGGTGCGATTGTCGCGCAGTTCTTCCAGGGCATCAGCGACTCGGCCGGGGACCTGAGCCGGTTTACGCCCTATACGTTTAGCCGGGCCGTCGAAACGGGCAGTGAATATGCCCACGATGCGTTGTCAGAGCCGCGTGAGGGCACGGTCCTTACCGTGATTGCGGCAGTGTCCGAAACGATCGCCGCCCACGTCGAGAGTGTCCGCGACGGCGATTTTCGGGGGTTAATGAACGCGGCGCTCGAACGCGGCAAAGAGGCGCTCGCGGAAACGACGGAGCAGCTCGACGTGTTGCGCAAAGCCGGCGTCGTCGATGCCGGCGCGAAAGGATTTGTCGAACTTCTGCGCGGTATGACCGATTACATAACCAGTGGCGAAGTCGCCGACGAGCCTGACCTGTCGGTGCTTGGCGCCGAGGAACTTGTCCCGGTCATGGCGGGAACTGACGAAGAGTCCGAATTTCGCTTCTGTACCGAATGCATTGTCAGCGGTACGGATATCGACCGGCGCAAACTGCGCGAGGAGCTGTCGGGCCTTGGCGATTCGCTGCTGCTCGCCGGCACCAAGCGCAAGGCCAAGGTTCACGTGCATGTTAACGACCCGGAGCAGGTCTTCGAGGTCGGCCGCAAGTTTGGCGAGGTTAGCAACGAGAAGGCCGACGACATGCACCGCCAGTCGCACAGCAGTCACGACACGGCAAGCAGCTTTGCCGTCATCACTGACTCGGCAGCAGATATCGCGGACGAGGACCTCGAGCGCCTCGACATCCACATGGTGCCTTGCCGGCTGCAGTTCGGCGATCGTGGTTTTCTCGACAAGGTCAGCATAACTACGGCCGAGTTTTTCAGGGAGCTGACGTCAAACCCGGCACACCCGACCACATCGCAACCCGCGCCCGGCGACTTCCGGCGGCAGTTCCAGTTCCTCGCCAGCCATTTCGATGACGTCCTGTCGATCAATGTAACCGGGACGGCAAGCGGCACCTACCAGGCTGCCTTGTCGGCGGCGGAGCGCATCAATGCACCGGGCAAGATACATGTCATCAACTCGCTCAATGCCTCACTGGGCCAGGGACTGCTCACCGTGTTCGCGGCCGAGTGCGCACATGCCGGTGTATCGATTGAAGACACGATCGCCGCGGTCAATGAGCTGATTCCACGGACATACACTTACGGTGTGCTCCGCGACCTGCGCTACGCGGTCAGGGGCGGCCGTGTGCCGGCCTGGGTCGGTACCGTGGCAAAGGCACTCAACGTGACGCCGTTCATTCGCGCAACGCCGGAGGGCCGCATCGCACCGAGCGGCTTCGCCTTTGGCAAGCGCAATACCGTTGCCAAGTTCGCAAAAAGCCTCGTCAGGCATGCGCGTGTCATGGGGCCGCTCAACGTCGCTATAGGGCATTCGGCATTGCCGGAAGGGGCTGCGCAACTCGAGCAATTGCTGCGGCGTGACTTGCCACAAATAGAAAGACTGACGAGCGCCGAGTTGGGATCCGCGCTGGGCGTGCACACCGGGCCGGGGGCATTGATCGTCTCGCTGCAACCTGCTACGAAACCGCCTCAATAAGCTCGGCACCTTCATTACGGGCGTTATTGACGCGACGGTCGACCGGCCAGGCGCGCATTTCAGGTCCGAACTCCGCCGCATATGTGAGCAGATCATCGTCGCCGCCGAGCCAGCGATCGGCAGAGTCAGGTCGCAGGACTACCGGCATGCGATGGTGCATCGGAGCCATGAAATCGTTCGCGGCTGCCGTGATCAGCGTAGTGCTCTGGATACTCTCGTCGCTGTCCTTGCTGTTCCAGTTTTCCCACAACGCCGCGAACGCGAACGGTTCACCGTCGGCAGCCGAAATGTAGTACGGCGTCTTGCCGCTGCCCTCGCGGTGCCATTCATAGAACCCGTCCGCCAGCACGAGACACCGGCGCCTGCGGAATGCTGCACGAAATGCCGGCTTCTCTGCGACGGTCTCGACACGGGCGTTGATCATGCGATTGCCGATCGCCGCGTCTTTCGCCCAGAACGGCACGAGCCCCCAGCGCAACATGACCAGTTCGCGCTTGTCCTGTTCGTCATTGCGTACCGCGGCGACATATTGCGTCGGCGCAATGTTGTACCTGGCTTCGACGGGCAACGAGCCGCTGGCACCAAACAGGGCGGCGGTCGCCTCGCTTGGTGAGTAAAACGCGAATCGGCCGCACATGCGCTATTCCCGGATTCCGACACCGCGATTGAGCAGCAACAGGCAGGCGCTGAACAGGATAACAACGAACACGACCAGGATTGCGTAGGCAACGCCTATGCTGATGTCGGACGCTCCGAGGATGCCGTAGCGGAAGGCATTGACCATGTAGAGGATCGGGTTGGCCATCGACACCTTTTGCCAGAACTCCGGCAGCAGCGAGATCGAGTAGAACACGCCGCCGAGGTAGGTGAGTGGCGTCAGCACGAATGTCGGGACGATCGAGATATCGTCGAACTTTTTCGCGAACACGGCATTGATGAACCCCATCAGCGAAAACACGATCGACGACAGCAACACGACCGACATCGTGACAAACGGATGCTGCACCTCGAGCCGCGTGAAGAACAGCGCAACGATCGTGACAAGCAGCCCCACGAGCAAACCGCGCAACACGCCGCCAGCGACGTGTCCGAGGATAATCGTTGCGTTCGACATCGGGGCAATGAGCATTTCCTCGAGGTGACGCCCGAACTTGGCGCCGAAGAAAGACGACACTACGTTACCGTACGAGTTCGTGATCACTGACATCATGATCAGTCCCGGCGCGATGTACTGCATGTAGTCAAAACCGTCCATCGTGCCGATACGTCGGCCGATCAGGTTGCCGAAGATGATGAAGTAAAGCGTCATCGTAATGGCCGGCGGCACGATCGTCTGGATCCAGATGCGCATGACGCGCACCATCTCCTTGCGCACGATGGTCTTCATGGCCACAAAGTTCAGTGCGATATTCATGCGCCTGCCACCTCTTTGAAGCCGTCCTGCTTGTTCTCGACGAGCCGCATAAACAGCTCCTCGAGCCGGTTCGCCTTGTTGCGCAGGCTTACGACCTCGATGCCGCGTGCATCGAGTTGCGAGAACAGGTCGTTGAGGTTGACCTCGGGTCCCTTGTCGACTTCGAGTTCACAGTCGTCGCGCAATGTTGTTTCGAAGCCCTCGAGTTGCGGCGCCGCTTCGAGAGGCTTCGCCAGGCTTAGCACGAAGACTTCGCGTTGCAGCTTGCGCAGCACCGTGCTCATGCGTGCATCTTCGATAATCGTGCCTTCGTCGATGATCGCGACGTGCCGGCACAGTGACTCCGCCTCCTCGAGATAGTGCGTCGTCAGGATAATCGTCGTTCCGGCTTCGTTAATCTCGCGCAGGAACTCCCACATGGAACGGCGAATCTCGATGTCCACGCCCGCCGTCGGCTCATCGAGGATCAGCAGTTTCGGTTCGTGGACAAGCGCGCGTGCAATCATCAGGCGACGCTTCATGCCGCCGGACAGGCTTCGTGCATTGTCGTTGCGGCGGTCCCAGAGGCGCAGCGCGCGCAGGTATTTCTCGGTGCGTTCGCCGGCGAGTTTGCGACCCAGGCCGTAGTAGCCTGCCTGGTTCATGATGATGTTGTGCACGCCTTCCCACAAGTTGAGATTGACCTCCTGCGGGACAAGCCCGATACAGGTCTTGGCCGCCTCGAGGTCGGTATCGATATTGTGACCAAATATCTCGACCTCGCCGCCTGTCTTGTTGACCAGTGAACTGATGATGCCGATGGCCGTCGTCTTGCCAGCGCCGTTTGGCCCGAGCAGTGCGTAGAAGTCCCCGGCATCCACCGAGAAATTGATGCCTTTCAGCGCCACGTTGCCGTTGGCGTAGGTCTTGGTCAGGTTACGGATGGTCAGTGCTTGCATGAGGCAGGCTATTGTAACCACGCCTCGTGCGCAGCGACACACGTACGACAATCGTCAGGGCCGGGGTTTCTCCGCGACGTTCGATGTCGGCACCGGGTTTGCACAGGCAGCTGCACGGATTTTCCGGTAGCCGGCCTGCGGGCTCTCGGTCAGCAACCACTGCAGGCATGTTATGTGTGCCGAATGACGGGTCCGTGCGTCCGAACTGAGTCCCGGCCCGAGCAACTTGCGCCAGAAGTCCTCGTCATGCGGAAAACGCGGCTGCAACATGTCGTCAACCGCAGCTGCCGCGCGCAACACGTCGAGCAACGTGAACGCGGCCAGCCGCTCGCACCAGCCAAGTGTCGCGCCGGAAACGAGTCGTGCTGCGTAAGGATTACGGGCTGCCAGTTGCCACAGGAACGAGATCGCCGACGTGCGCAACTCGTCATTATCGCAGCCCGGTCCGGACCACAGGTCGAGGTTGGGATCGGGCGTATCGAGGTGCTGCCAGCAGCGCTCATCGCGCTCGCACACGGAGAACACCAGGAATGGCGTGATGGCCAGCCGTTCAACCTGCAGGTCTGTCAGCCCTGCGATCAACTGCCTTATCGATGGCGACAGTCCCTGTCGCAGCGAATCACCCGCATGGGATTCGCGCAACCTGAGCAGCCAGGCATGGTTGAGCACCCTGACGTTGGCAAAGTCCGACGGCTCCGGGCCGAAAAAGTCCATACAAACCCCCTATTTTTGATTTTACGACCATGTATGGATCATATATGCTCTTATATCACCGTATATGGTCTATTTCTAGCATAAAAGGATTGATATGCGACTGACCGACGACCGCTACGCGGCCGAGCGCAGCCAGTTTGAGCTGGCGCTCAGGATGATCCGCCACGAAGCTCGCACACGGACGATTCGCGAGTGTACGGGCCTGTCCGATGACCGCATACGCAAGCTCTACACGACCTATTTTCGCAACACCGGCGCTACGACGATACGCCGCCGGCGTGGCAAGTCGCCACGGCAGGTGAGCCGCTTCGTCAAGAATCCGCGCAACCAGTTGCAGGCCACGACACTGGTCGCGCTCTATTGCAGTGGCCTGCTGTTACGCATCGGTAATGACGCCACGGTCACGGCGACCTGGCCGCGGCCCGATGTGGAATTCGGCCATCGATTATGCCGCGCCTACGAGACTTACCTGCTGCTGCACCGCGACGCCAGCCTGAGTTTCGAATGGGCATGGAACCTGTTGCACTGTATTTCCTATAACGACGAGTTGTATCTCGCTTCCTGCCGGGCCTGCCGCACGCGCTACGTCCAGGATGCCTACGCCATCGATCGTGGCAGTTGCCCGTCCTGCGAAATCGAAGCACAGGGTCGCCGATCCTGATGGGGAAATTGGGGACAGTCGCGTAATTATCCGTACACTGTCGCGGTGACCGCCGATAATCAGAATGTATTTGCAGGCGCTTTTGTCGACCGCAGCGGCGAGCGCCGCAAGGATGACGAGTGGCTGGCCGGGGCTCTCGTGAGCAGCGACAGTCGTTTCGTGCCCGTCTGGCAGGACAAGTGCCTGGTGTCCGGCGACGAGCCGGCAGCCGTGCTGCTGAAGCGCGACCAGCTCGGGCAATCGATCGACGAGCGTGACCTGATATTCCTTGGTGTGTTCAGGGATCACCCGGCGTTTGCCGTGGCGATTGAAAGCAGCAGCGCCCCGTACGGCGATCGTGGCGAATTCCAGGAACTGCGCTACCTGGGAACCATCCTGCCACCGGATCAAGCGAACCTCGTCGCACATGCGAGGGCGCTCGTGCTGTGGCACGCCTCGCAGGTGTATTGCGGCACTTGCGGGTCGGCGGCGCGGCCCGGTGCCGCCGGCAACTCGCGCATCTGTATCAACGAGGACTGCGGCCGCGAGATATTTCCACGTGTCGACCCGGCGATCATCGTGCTCGTCGAACACGGCGACAAATGCCTGCTCGGGCGCCAGGCCAGCTGGCCGGAAGGCCGCTACTCGACGATTGCCGGATTCGTCGAACCCGGTGAGAGTCTCGAGGACGCCGTGCGCCGCGAAGTCTACGAAGAAACAAACGTGCGCGTCGGCGAAGTCACCTACCACAGCTCGCAGCCGTGGCCGTTCCCGTCGGCACTGATGCTTGGCTTCACGGCACGGGCGACAAGCACCGACATCGAACTCAACGACGGAGAACTCGAAGACGCGCGCTGGTTCACGCGCGATGAACTGCGCTCAGACGATCACCGGCTGCCGTTTCGAATTTCGATCGCGCGCCGGCTCGTCGACCACTGGCTGAACCGGGACGAGTGACGTGTGCCTCGTCGTGCTCGCCTTCAGGGCAGTCGAGGATGCGCCGCTCGTCGTTGCCGCGAACCGCGACGAATTCCATGCCCGGCCGACCCGTGATGCCGGGTGGTGGCCCGATATGCCCGATGTTCTGGCGGGGCGCGACTTGCAGGCGGGCGGCACCTGGCTCGGCGTGCACCGTTCCGGCCGCTTTGCGACGGTCACCAACTATCGCGACGCCGATGCGCCGCGGGCCGGGCTCGAGTCCCGCGGACACCTTGTAACGGCTTTCCTGTGCAGCGGGCAAAGCCCGCTCGCATTCCTGCGCTCGATCGACGTCGACGCGTACGCCGGGTTCAACCTGCTGCTCAGCGACGGCGACACCCTGGCTTACCTGTCGAACCGCGGCGGCGGCTTGCAGGAATTGCCACCGGGAATCTACGGGCTCAGTAACGCCACGCTCGACACTCCCTGGGAAAAGGTCGAGCGCAGCAAGCAACGGCTGGCATGCCTCGCGGATGAAGACAAGGTCAACGAAACGGAACTGCTGCGATTGCTCGCCGACCGCAAGCTGGGGCCTGCCAGTGAAGCAGAAAGCGGCCACC
>JARRLQ010000002.1:0-75826 GCA_037386905.1 Woeseiaceae bacterium | reverse complement strand
GCAGGTGCCACACCCGGCACATCGGCGCGCAACAGGAAGCGATCCTTCTCTTCGATAACATCGACGGCCGGGACCCAGTCCGAAACCGGGGTTTCGACGTCGCTGCGGTCGAATTGACGGCCTGGCAGGCGGTCGAATTCGCGCTGCATCTGGTCAAAAAGTGACCATGGTTCAAAACGTACAAGATTCATTATTTTCTCCTGGCAAGTAACGGACGAAGCTCGAAAAAACGGCTCGTCAACAAGCTCTTGACCGGGAAAATGGGGCCATGAAAATCGATTTCAAGGCGGAAAAAATCGGGCTGATTATGTCGTATATGGCCTTTTTTTCGCTGATTTTGCTCTTTACTTAATGCCACTATATGTAGTGGATACAAACTTTCACAAAAGTGTCATTTTTTTCCCAACAATTTAAAGCACTTAGTTTAGAAGGATTTGTAACCTATTGATTTAAAAAAATAATTAACCAAAGATAAATTTCTGGCAAACCCTTGACAGTAGCCCCGTACGGGCATAATCTTGTGAGCATTCGGACACAACATCTTGTGTCCAATCACGACGGGAAAAGTAGCCACTTCTGGCACTCACTGCGTTGCAAAGCATGTGCGGTGGGCGGGCTTCTGTTCCCTCGTAAAAAGTGTAAACAAAACAATCGGTCTCCACTTTAATGGAGAAAAAACGGGGTCTCCACCACGGAGAGAAAGGGGAGAAGCTAGACCAATGAAGTCCGCCGTTCATATGGATGCGCACACGGTCACCGACATCGAATTTCAACCAGCCTCGATCGATATTTGGGATGCGAAGTATCGACTGGCTGCCAAAGACGGAAGCAAGCTAGATGAGACGATTGACGACACCTACAAGCGTGTCGCGAGCGCCCTTGCGAGCGTCGAAGTCGAGTCCAGGCGCGACACTTATTACAAGGAATTTCTCTGGGCTCTGAGAAGCGGGGCAATCCCGGCAGGACGCATCATGTCCAACGCCGGCGCGCAGGAGCACAAGCCGGCTACATCGACCATCAACTGCACCGTGTCGGGTACGGTGGGTGACTCGATGGACAACATCCTCAACAAGGTCCACGAGGCTGGCCTGACACTCAAGGCAGGTTGCGGCATTGGCTACGAGTTCTCGACGCTGCGACCGAAGGGTGCCTATGTCTCGGGTGCCGGCGCTTACACGTCAGGCCCGCTGTCGTTCATGGATATCTACGACAAGATGTGCTTCACGGTGTCGTCCGCGGGCGGTCGCCGCGGCGCGCAGATGGGCACATTCGATGTCGGGCACCCGGATATCATGGAATTTATCCGCGCCAAGCGCGAAGACGGGCGTTTGCGGCAGTTCAACCTGTCGTTGCTCGTCACCGACGAGTTCATGCAGGCCGTCATCAGGGAAGAGGACTGGGCGTTGGCATTCCCGGTCACGCAAAAGGAAGTCGATGATGAGAAACTCGACATCACCGACGCCAGCCAGTTTGTCTGGCGCGAATGGCCCGAGCCTGGCAACTACGTCAAGGACAGGCAGGGGCTTGTCGCCTGCAAGATCTACAAGACGCTCCCGGCGCGCCGCGTCTGGGACCTGATCATGGCGTCGACCTACGATTTCGCGGAGCCCGGCTTCGTGCTGATCGACAAGGTCAACGAAATGAACAACAACTGGTTCGAAGAGAACATCCGCGCCACGAATCCGTGTGGCGAACAGCCGTTGCCGCCGTATGGCTCGTGCCTGCTGGGTTCTGTCAACCTGACACGTTTCGTCGTCGATCCGTTTACGGAAAAGGCGCGTTTCGACTGGGATGCGTTCCGCAAGGTCGTCAAGACCTTCACGCGCATGCTGGACAACGTCGTCGAGATCAACGGCTTGCCGTTGCCGCAGCAGCGTAACGAGATTCAGCGTAAGCGCCGTCATGGCATGGGCTTCCTGGGCCTGGGCTCCACGATCACGATGATGCGCATGAAATACGGCGAAGAGGATGCCGTACAGTTCACCGAGGACGTAGCCCGCGAGCTGGCGCTGGCAGGCTGGGAAGAAGCGCTTGAGCTGGCCGAGGAAAAAGGGCCGGCGCCGATCATGAACGAGCAATTCGAGGTCACCGAGGAAATGCTGCGCAAACGGCCCGAAATGAAGGGTGATGGCTACCAGGTCGGCGACAAGGTGCCCGGCCGTATCCTGCATGCCCGTTACAGCCGCTACATGCAGCGCATGGCGGAGCAGGCGCCGGAACTCGTCGAGAAACTCGCTGAAAAGGGTGCCCGGTTCACGCATCACAGCTCAATTGCGCCGACTGGCACGATCTCGCTGTCGCTGGCCAACAACGCATCGAATGGCATCGAGCCGAGCTTTGCGCATCACTATTTTCGCAACGTCATTCGGCAGGGCAAGAAGTCCAAGGAAAAGGTCGACGTCTACTCGTTTGAGCTGCTGGCGTACCGGGAGCTGGTGGATGAAACTGCCATGCCGCCGGGTGCGGGCAACGATGATTCGGGCACGAACCTTCCGGACTACTTCATTACGGCCGAGGATATTTCACCGAAGGCGCACGTGGACATCCAGGCCGCGGCACAGAAGTGGATTGATTCATCAATTTCGAAGACGGCCAATGTGCCGACCGATTACCCCTACGAGGATTTCAAGGACATCTACCTGTATGCCTACGAGCAGGGCCTCAAGGGCTGCACAACCTTCCGCTTCAACCCGGAAGCGTTTCAGGGCGTTCTGGTCAAGGAGAAAGACCTCAAGAACACGGTCTACACATTCGAGCTGGAAGACGGGTCGACCGTCAAACTGAAGGGTGACGAGGAAATCGAATACGACGGCGAAGTACATACGGCCGCAAATCTTTTCGACGCTCTGAAAGAAGGCTATTACGGAAAATTCTGAACATGATGAAAATTGACAAGAAGATCGTCGGCTATACCGTGGCGCGACCGGAAGCCGAGGTCAAAGAAGAAAAAACCGAGTTCAAGCGTGAAGGCGGCGGCGATCGTGGCGCCGAAGTCATTCGCATGCATGAGAAGCTCGAGCGACCCGAAATGCTTGTCGGCTCGACCTACAAGGTCAAGACGCCGGTCTCGGATCACGCCATGTATGTCACGATCAACGACATCGTTCTGAACCAGGGCACCGAGTACGAGAAGCGCCGACCGTTCGAGATATTCATCAACTCCAAGAACCTCGACCACTACCAGTGGATCGTCGCACTGACGCGTATCATTTCCGCCGTGTTCCGCAAGGGCGGCGACGTCGCGTTCCTCGTTGACGAGCTCAAGGCTGTCTTCGATCCGCGTGGCGGCTACTGGCAGTCAGGCGGCAGGTTCATGCCGTCGATCATCGCCGAGCTGGGCTACATCGTCGAAAAGCACCTGATCTCGATTGGCCTCATGGCCGAGCCGGGCCTCGACGAAGAGCAGCAAAAGCTGATCGAGGAAAAGCGCGCCGAGTACGAGGAAGGCAGGAAGCAGCAGGATGCATTCTCCAAAAGCGACTACCCGGAAGGTGCGCAGCTGTGCAGCAAGTGCAACACAGCCGCAGTCATCATGATGGACGGATGCATGACGTGTCTCTCGTGCGGCGATTCCAAGTGCGGTTGACGAGGAGCTGACTCCGCTTCCCGGACGCACCCGTGCGTGTCTTCTACAACCTGCTGATCTACCTGCTGCAGCTTCCGCTTGCAGCCTATTGGCTGCTGCGAGCGCTCCTCAACCACAGTTACCGCGACCGGCTTGGCCAGCGTTTCGGTTTCGGCTACCCGCAACTCGACAGGTGCATATGGATACATGCCGTATCGGTCGGCGAAGTACAGGCGGCCGTCCCGCTCGTGCGCGCGATTCGCAAGCGATTTCCCGATCACAACATGCTGATCACGACAGTGACGCCGACAGGTGCTGCGCGCGTCGAAGCCAATTTCGGCGATTCGGTAACGCATTGTTATATCCCTTTCGAGATGCCTGTCGCCGTGCGCAGATTCTTTGCGTCGCTGAAGCCGGAACTGGCGTTGATCATGGAAACCGAGATATGGCCCAACCTTTACCGCGGTTGTGGATTGCGCGAGATTCCGCTCGTTCTCGTGAGCGCCCGCATTTCGCCAAGGTCGCTCGATAGCTATCGCAGGTTCCTGCCCTTGTTCCGCGAAACGTTGTCACACGGAATCATCATCGCCGCACAAAGCGAAGCTGATGCGGAACGTTTTCGGTCACTCGGTGCCAGCCCGGTGCGTACCTGGGTAACGGGCAATATCAAGTTCGATATCGAGTTGCCTGACGCTCTCGTCGAGCGCGGCGCGCAATTCCGTCGCCACTACCTCGGTGACAGGCCTGTCTGGATCGCCGCGAGTACTCATGACCAGGAGGAGCAAAAGGTGCTGGCAGCGCACAAGCAGTTGCTGGCCAGCTACCCGGACCTGTTACTCGTGCTCGTGCCGCGGCACCCGGACCGCTTCGCGACCGTTGCGGATATGATCAACAAGGCCGGTCTTAGCAGCATCGCGCGCACCGAAGAGCGGCCCTGCGACGCGGACACGCGCGTATTCCTGGGCGACACGATGGGTGAAGTACCGCTGTTTTACGCGGCGAGCGACGTTGCGTTTGTCGGCGGCAGCCTCGTGCCGATCGGCGGACACAACCTTCTGGAGCCCGCGGCGCTGGGACTGCCGCTGGTTAGCGGGCCGCACGTATACAACGCGCAGGACATCTCCGATATGTTCATCGATCTTGGTGCCTGCCATATTGTCGATGACACCGGGCAGCTCGTCGCGGCGGTTGACGAGTTACTTGCAAATCCGGAAGAAGCAGCGGCCCAGGGCCGCCGCGCGCTCGATATCGTGCAGCAAAACAGGGGTGCATTGGCGCACCTTTTGAGCCTGCTCGAACCGTTGATCAGTGAAGCAGGGGCCTAGTACCAGGCGTTGCTCGCGCTACTCTTGTTCGGCTGCCGCTTCTGCAGCAAACGCTTCTTCCGGTGTCGGTCGTTCCTTGAGGAAGCGGTCGATCTCTTCGAGATCCTGGATTTGCAGGTTGCCTGCCGCCTGCTTGAGACGCAGCGCGTTCATCAGGTAGTCGTAACGCGCCTGGTAATACAGGGTAATCGCACGGTACAGGTTGAATTGCGAATCAAGCACGTCGACGATCGTGCGCGTGCCGACATCGAAACCGGCCTGAGTTGCCTCGAGCGCCGTCTGGCTCGATTGGACAGCCTGTTCCAGCGCCTCGACTCGGCTCATCTCCGCTTGCACGCCGAGGTACGCGTCGCGGGTCTGGCGTTCGGTCTCCCGGGTTACGCGCTGCAGCTGTTCACGAGCAGCGCGGTGCAGGTACACAGCCTCACGGACGCGGGACGACGTTGAACCGCCGGAGAAGATCGGTACGGTGACCTGGATGCCGATGCTGTCAGTGTCGAAGTCACGTTCGGTGTCGAGGAACCCGGCACCGGTGTTCTGCTCCGCTTCGCTTGTGGAATTTCCAGTGCTCGCCACGAGATCGACGGTCGGGTAGTGACCATTTCGCCGGAACGAAATTTCATCGCGCGCAAGCTGCTCGTCCAGGCGGCTGGACATCAGTGCAAGGTTTTGACCCAGCGCAAGGTCGACCCAGTCCGACTCGCTCGCCGGGCTCGGCGGGCGCATCGGGAATTCTTCGCCCGGGGCATCGAGGTTACTTACGTATTCGCCCGTGATTTCGCGCAGGAATTCGCGGGCAGTCGCCAGTGACCTCTTGGCTGCAATTTCGTCGGCCGTTGCCTGGTCGTACCTGGCCTGCGATTCCTGCACATCGGTGATCGCAATCAGGCCAACCTCGAAACGCTGCTTGGCCTGCTCGAGCTGGCGAGCGATCGCCTGGCGATTGGCATGCGTAGATGTCAGCCGATCCTCCGCGCCAAGGACATCAAAATAGGCCTGCCCGACGCGGATGATCAGGTCCTGCTGCGCAGCTTCGCGGTCAGCCTCTGCCTTGGCGACGATCTTGTCTGCGCGCCGCAGTCCCACGATCTGGTCCCAGCGGAAGATCGTCTGTCGCAGGCTGAACTGCCAGCGCGTGGTCTCGTCGCGAGTTTCTGATTCGAACGGAATCGGGACGACTTCGAGATTGCCAGAACCAGGAGGGATTTCGACAAACTGATTGAAAGTCCCCGAACCATCCGAGTTCGTCTTGGTCCAGTCACCCGAGAAGTCGATTTGCGGCAGATACACGCCACGGGCCTGCGGCTCGGCCTCGAGCGCAGCCAACCGGCGCGCTTCGGCCTCGTGAATCCTGGGGTCTGATTGTAGTGCCTGCTGGTAAACCTCGAGCAGTGACGCCGCCTGGCTGCCTGCCGGGGCGAGGAATATGCCGAACACGGCTACTAAGACACTGAAGTTAAACGATTTATTCATTTTTGCTTTCCGCGGTTGGAACGGCTGGACCACAGCCTGAGGTGTTATAGTTAACTATATCACTAAACCAGTCAAGACCGGAATATATTTCTTAGATGCGACAACACCTTAAGTGGTTTCATTTCAGAATAAAAACTCCGCTTTGCGGCCCGGGTCGGTCAATGGCCGGAGAACCGTCTCGAACAGGCTTTCACTTTGCCATTCATTGTCTCCGGTCTTTGTTACGAGCAGCGCATCCATGGCCGGAGCTTTGCCGACAACAACAAAGAGGCGGCCACCCGGCGCGAGGGCCTCGACAAAGCGCGGCTCGAACGCTTCAACAGACGCAGTGACAGCGATAACGTCAAATTTTCCATGCGGCAGTTCCTGGGTTGCATCCATCTGCAACAGCGTAACGCCGTTGATACCTGTATCCGCAAGACTGGCCTGTGCCTGTTCGATGAAATCGTCGTGGATGTCGATGCTCGTTACGTTGCCGGTAAGGCGTGCAAGGCAGGCGGTCAGGAAGCCGCTACCGGTCCCGATTTCGAGCACTCTTTCGCCTTCTTGCGGCGCCAGTGCCTGTAGCAATCGCCCTTCGATCGTTGGTGTCATCATCGACTCGCCATGCCCGATCGGAATCTCGGTGTCGGCGAACGCGAGGGCCTCGTAACCGGTTGGTACGAACTGTTCGCGCGGCACATCCGTGAGAACCTGGAGGATGTCGGGATCGAGAACGTCCCATGCGCGCACTTGTTGGTCGACCATCTGCTGGCGGGCGAAGTTGGTGTCCATTCTTGGGTGTTCCTAAAATTATGAAATCTAAGCGAAAACTTCAGTTTTTGTACATTATGGTGAATCGCATCAAGCCACCGCAGTTGCTGGGATATGCTTACCAAAGAGATGCACAACGAGCCGATAATAATAACAAATGATCTGCACGCAGCATCCGTCTTGAGATACCGGGCTCCGCATGTCCTCTGAAACCATCATTATTGTTTTGTCAGCACTGTTGCTGATCGCAATTGTTGCATCGATTGCGCTGTGGGTTTCGAGACAAAAGTCGGCGCGACGTATGGCGACACTGAACCAGCAAATGCTCGAAGCGTCCCAGGATGCGTCTGTTGGCCGGCGCCTGTCGATTCCGCGGGATCCCGATGCGGCGCAACTTGCCGGTACGATAAATCGACTGTTCGACGCACTCGGTGAGCGCGACGAAAAAATCCAGAGTCGCGATCGGCTGTTTACAGACTTTGCGCGCACGTTGCCGGAGATCGTCATCGTGCACGACGAGAAAATTCTCTTGGCCAATGAATCGGCGGCGAGTCTGATTGGCCTCGAGGCGCCGCAACTGATCGGCCGCGAAGTTGCCGATCTTGTGAAGCCGGCGTACAGGGCGTTGTTTCGCAATACGATGGCCAAACGCCTTGCCGGTGAGAACGTCCCACGGCGTCTCGAAATCCAGCTCATCAACGGCAACGAGGCCGGGCTCTGGGTCGAGGCACAGAGCTCCAATATCGAATTTCATGGCCATCCGGCGATATTGACGGTGGCGCGCGACGTATCGCACCGCAAAAGCCTCGAGGTGTCCCTGAGCCGCAGCAAGCGCCAGGCACAGTACACGCTCGAGTCGATCGCCGAAGGGATCATCACCACCGACAATGACGGCCTGATCGACTACATGAACCAGGCGGCTGAAACGCTCATCGGTACCAATCGTGACGATGCGGCGGGTCATCGCGTCGGTGAGCTGTTTTCGCTCGTCGATGATGCTGATCGCCGGCCACTGGGGGATCCGGTGGAGCGCTGCCTCGCGATGCGCCGCCGGGTCAACATGGGGCGCCGAGCCATGATGGTCACGGTCGATGGCGAGCATGAACATTCAGTCGAGATAACGGCCTCCCCGATCCGGGGCCCGGGCAGCAGTATTTCCGGCACCGTGGTCGTGTTCCACGATGTTGGCGAGATTCGTGGTCTGACACAGAAGATGAGCTACCAGGCCACGCATGATCCGCTCACCGGCCTGGTAAACCGTCGCGAGTTCGAACGCCGGCTCGACGAAGCGATGGACGACGCACACGCCGAAGAAGCCGTACACATGTTGTTCTACATGGACCTCGATCGCTTCAAGGCCGTCAATGACAGCTGCGGTCACCTCGCTGGCGACAACATGCTCAGGGAGGTTGCCAGCCTGATCAAGGACCAGGTTCGTGATTCGGACTTTGTAGGCAGGCTTGGTGGCGACGAATTTGGTGCGTTGCTGATCGGCTGCCCGATCGACAAAGCCAGGCAAATCGCACAGGACATCTGCAACGCGATTGCGGATTACCGTTTCGTGTGGAAAGACAAGATCTTCAACATCGGCATTTCGATCGGCCTCGTCGAAATAAGTCACGTCAGCGGCACGCTGCAGGATGTCATGAGCGCGGCTGACTCCGCGTGCTACGTCGCCAAGCAGGAAGGGCGCGGCAAGGTGCACGTCTATTCGGCACGCGATGAGGCAATCGCTCGTGAACGCGGCGACATTCAGTGGTTACGGCAACTGCAGGCGGCATTGCACGAAGACAAGTTCATACTGGCAGTACAGCCGATTATCGCGATGACGGGCGGAGTCGAGTCCGGGCCCGCAGCCGAAGTTCTCATTCGCCTGCCGGACGGGAGCGGTCGCATTGCAGACACGGCAGAGTTCCTGCGCCCGGCCGAACGCTACCAGCTGATGCCGCAGATCGACCGTTGGGTCGTCAATGCAGCGCTTACGGCCGTGTCATCCGGCGAAATCAAGATTGCGAGGGGCCGCAGTTGCGCCCTGAACCTCTCGGGGCAGACACTCGGCGACGAGTCGTTCCTGGGATTCGTCGTCGAGGCACTCGACCGGACCGGGGTGGCGCCATCGAGCATCTGTTTCGAGGTGACGGAAAAGGCCATCCTGTCCAACGTGCAGCATGCCCAACGCTTCATCGAGGTGTTACACGGCATCGGCTGCGAGTTCTCTCTCGATGATTTCGGCAGCGGCATGGGTTCGTTCTCGAGCCTGAAGCACCTGCCGATCGACTACCTGAAGATCGATGGTACGTATACGCGCAACCTGCAGGCCGACGAGGTCAACCAGGAAATGGTGCTGGCGATGATCAAGCTGGCGCGCACGATGCAATTCCGCATCGTGGCCGAGGAGGTCGAGCACCAGGAAGACTTCGACTGGCTGCGCGACGTCGGCGTCGACTTTGTGCAAGGCCACTTCGTGGAGCCACCAGCGCCGCTCGGGGCTGGCTCAACCGGTACGTTTCGGGTCCTGAATCGCTGAGAAAAAAGGGGTCAGAGCCCTACGGCTCTGACCCCTATCCGATCCGTGCTTGGTTACAGCAGCGGTACCATCAGCAATGCAACGATGTTGATGATCTTGATCAACGGGTTGATCGCCGGGCCAGCCGTATCTTTGTACGGATCGCCGACGGTGTCGCCAGTTACAGCTGCTTTATGGGCATCCGAGCCCTTGCCACCGAACTTACCATCCTCGATGTACTTCTTGGCGTTGTCCCAGGCGCCGCCGCCTGCCGTCATCGAGATAGCGACGAACAGGCCGGTAACGATCGTGCCGAGCAGCAATCCACCAAGTGCCTCGACACCCAGCGTAAAGCCAACGATCAGCGGCACAGCGATCGGCAGCAGCGACGGAACGACCATTTCCTTGATAGCGGCCTTGGTCAGCAGGTCGACAGCGCGGCTGTAGTCCGGCTTGCCCGTGCCTTCCATGATGCCTTCGATCTCCTTGAACTGGCGACGAACCTCGTTCACGACCGAGCCAGCGGCACGACCGACCGCTTCCATCGCAAGTGCGCCGAACAGGAACGGCACCAGCCCACCGATAAACAGGCCGATGATGACGCGGTAATCATTGAGCAGGAACGTGACGTCCTTGCCGACGCCCGACAGCGCATTGTTGTAGTCAGCAAACAGAACGAGGGCGGCCAGGCCAGCGGAGCCGATGGCGTAACCCTTGGTAACAGCCTTTGTCGTATTGCCTACCGCGTCCAGCTGATCGGTGATGTTACGAACTTCCGGCGGCAGCTCCGCCATTTCGGCAATACCACCGGCGTTATCCGTGATCGGACCGAACGCATCGAGTGCGACGACAACGCCGGTCATTGACAGCATCGTGGTCGCCGCAATGGCGATGTTGTAGAGGCCACCCATGTTATCCGGGGCCAGCTGGAAAGCGCCCCAGATGCTGGCGCAAACAGCAATGACGGGCAGGGCGGTGGCTTTCATGGAAATGCCGAGGCCAGCGATGATGTTGGTAGCGTCGCCTGTCAGTGACGCTTCAGCGATCGTCCTGACCGGCTTGAAGTCAGTGCCCGTGTAGTACTCGGTGATGACAACCATTGCCGCCGTCAGGCCGAGGCCGATCAGGGCAGACCAGTAGATGCCGTTCGACATGCCAGCTTCGCCCATCATCATGCTGGTGATGGGATAGAACGCGACGGCTGCCAGAACGCCAGCGACAATCATGCCTTTGTATAGCGCGCCCATGATCTTGCCGCCATCGGATGTCTTGACGAAGAACGTACCGATAATCGAAGCAACGATCGAAACGGCTCCGAGTACGAGTGGGTAAACCACGGCCGCCGTACCGTAGGTCATGGTGACAAGGCCACCCAGCAGCATGGTCGCAATGATCGTAACGGCGTAGGTCTCGAACAGGTCAGCAGCCATGCCGGCGCAGTCACCGACGTTGTCGCCTACGTTGTCGGCGATAACACCCGGGTTGCGCGGGTCGTCTTCGGGAATACCGGCCTCGACTTTGCCGACGAGGTCGGCGCCGACGTCAGCACCCTTGGTGAATATGCCGCCGCCGAGTCGGGCGAAGATAGAGATGAGCGAGCCGCCGAAGGCGAGACCGACAAGCGCGTGCACCGCATGGTCGGTGGTGGCGCCCATCTTCGTGAGCACGAGGAAGTACCCTGCAACGCCGAGCAGGCCGAGGCCAACGACGAGCAGGCCTGTGATTGCGCCGCCCTTGAACGCGACGTTGAGCGCCGGATTGACGCCTTTCTGCGCCGCGTCGGCGGTACGTACGTTGGCGCGCACCGAGACGTACATGCCGATGTAGCCGGCAAGTCCGGAAAACACAGCGCCGATGGCGAAGCCAATGGCGGTGCCCCAGTCGAGGGCAAAGCCGAGCAGGACAAAGAGCACCACGCCGACAATGCTGATCGTCAGGTACTGGCGGTCCATGTAGGCTTTTGCACCTTCCTGGATGGCCGCAGCGATCTCCTGCATCCGCTCGTTACCGGCGGGCTGCTTGAGAACCCACTGTGTCGAAATGATGCCGAACAGGATGGCGAGACCACCCGCACCGATCGAGAGCCACAGGGCTAACCCTTCACTCATTTGAATATCTCCTGATGAAACCGATTGAAATGAACGCACCCGCCGGTGGCGGCCTCAAGCCGCCCGCCGGGCATCGTTCTGAATTGAATGTCCCCAATTAGGAATTTCGTTTTTGTAGTTCCGGCCGAGCCGGCGGCGCATCATACCACAAATTTGCTCTTCAGCAGGGGCTTGACCGGGGCATTCCTGAGCGTTACATAATTCGGTAAGCCATTGATATACGGAGGATAATCTTCACCGCGGATCAATGGTTCCAGGTAACGCCGGCCGGCAGCCGTGATGCCGAACCCGTCCTTCGTGATGTAACGGCGCGGCAGCATCTTTTCCCTGTTGGCGATGCGCGAGAGCGGCGCATCCTCGATTTTCCAGCGGTATGGCTTGTCGGAAACCCGCTTGATGACGGGCATGACAGCCGTTTTGCCCTTCAGGGCCATTTTCACGGCTGCTTCGCCGACAGCATATGCCTGTTTGACGTCGGTCGCCGATGCGATGTGACGAGCAGAGCGCTGCAGGTAGTCGGCGACGGCGTAGTGATACTTGTAGCCGAGCTTGTCACGCACCATGTTGGCGACGACCGGCGCGACGCCGCCGAGCTGCGCATGCCCGAATGCATCTCGCGTGCCGGCTTCAGCCAGGAACTTGCCGTTCTTGTATGCAGCGCCCTCGCTGACGACGATGACGCAGAAGTCATATTTCGTAACACATTCCCTGACCCGTTTCAGGAACGCCCGCTGGTTGAACGGGATTTCGGGGAACAGGATGATGTGCGGTGCGTCCTCGGGGTTCTTGCCGGCCAGCCCGCCGGCAGCGGCGATCCAGCCTGCATGGCGACCCATGACTTCGAGCACAAAAACCTTGGTCGACGTTTTCGCCATCGACAGCACGTCGAGCGCTGCTTCCTGCGTCGAGACGGCGACGTACTTGGCCACCGAACCGAAGCCCGGGCAGTTGTCGGTGATCGGCAGGTCGTTGTCGACGGTCTTCGGAATGCCGAGGCAGGTAACCGGGAAGCCCATGCGCTTGCTGATCTGCGAAACCTTGTGGGCCGTATCCATCGAGTCATTGCCGCCGTTATAGAAGAAGTAACCGATATCGTGCGCCTTGAACACTTCAATCAGGCGCTCGTACTCGGCCTTGTTTTCCTCGAGGCTCTTGAGCTTGTAACGCGCCGAGCCGAATGCGCCGCCAGGCGTATGGCGGAGTGCTGCGATTGTCTTCGCGCTCTCCTTGTTGGTGTCGATCATGTCCTCGGTCAATGCGCCGATGATGCCGTTGCGCCCGGCGTAGATGTTTTTGATCTTGTTCTTGTGCTTGCGAGCGGTTTCGATAACGCCGCAGGCCGTAGCGTTGATGACGGCGGTAACTCCGCCCGACTGGGCGTAGAATGCATTTCTGGCTGACATGTTTCTGCTTCCTGGCTTGGGTTGATGCGAGGCGTGCGAGGATAACACCGATTGACGCCAACACTGATTGTGTTAGCGTACCGCCGCTATGAGAATCGTACTACTCGGTGCGCCAGGCTCCGGCAAAGGCACGCAAGCCAAAAAGCTGATGGCTGACAGGCGAATTCCGCATATCTCCACGGGCGATATGCTGCGCCAGGCCGTGGCCGCGGGTACGCGTTTTGGCCAGAAGGCCAAGGACATCATTGATGCAGGCAATCTCGTCTCAGACGACATAATGCTCGGTATCATCAGTGAGCGCCTGGCCGAACCAGACGCGCAGGAAGGTTATATTCTCGACGGTTTTCCTCGTACCGAGCAACAGGCATATGATCTCGAGGAACTGCTCGACCAGCTCGGCACACCGCTCGATGCAGCCGTGCTCATGGACGTCGACTTCGACATCCTGATGAAGCGCCTGACTGGTCGCCGCACCTGCTCGAAGACCGGCAAACTGCTGAACATCTACTTCTCGTCGCAGGAAGAACTCGATGAGTGTACCGACGCCGGTGGCGTGCTGATCCAGCGCGAGGATGATAACGAGGAAATCATCAGCAATCGCCTCGACGTGTACCGTTCCCGAACCGAGCCGGTGATCGAGTTCTATCGGAAGCGGAACAGGCTCAAGACCGTCGATGCGGGCGGCACCATCGACGAGGTTTACGCGCGCTTCCTTGCGTCCTTGAGCGCATAGCCAGGCGTCGATTCTGAGCCGATCGCGTGGCGGTTTTAGGTGTATGCTCAACGGCTGCTACTGAGCCAATGCAGACTTCAGGTTATGGCTGATCAAATTCCAATTGCCACTATAAAAGCACTTGCCCGAAGCGTATTCAAAGAAGCTACCAAATATGGTTTTGGCCAGTTAGACGTGGTTCGGCTTGTCAATGAGCTTATGGATGAGTGCACCACCCAGGAAGCAGGAACACCGGAGTCGCCAGCTACTCAGCAAAGATCAACGTCGCTGACAAGCGATGCCCGCAACCTCCCACTAACCGGCAACAGATTGAAGATTCGTTCGTTTGACGCAACATCGGATCTGGCGCTACTGCAGACATGGATGTCGGATAGCTATGGCCGTGATTTTGTTCTGTCGTCAATGTCTGCACGGTCGGTACCAATAGAGATGAGCCCATCGGTGCTCTCGCGTACCTCGATCATGACATTCATCAACGCAAGGCCGAGTTACGAAAGCTTATCGGTAATCTTGAGTACCGCGGCAAGGGGTATGCTGAGGAGGCAACCAGATTATGGATAGCTTACGGAGTGCATTGGCTGAGTCTTGACAAGATTTACGTCAGTACGCTGCAAGCAAACCTCGGCAACATCAAGCTTAATGAGAACGTTGGTTTCCAGGTTGAGGGACTGCTCAGAGACGAAGTGCTGATAGATGGTGTGCGCCACGATGTACTTCGAATGGGTTTTTGTCGGGATTCAAACAGTCCGTCTTAGGGGCGTAACTACGGCTTAGCTGATGCTATCAGGGCTTTTAGGCGTTTGAAGCTATCCTCGGACCAGACTTCTTCGGTCACGTAGTACTCGTCGACAGCCAGGTCGCCGGGTGGCAATACGACCCAGGGCAGTTTCGTAGACGTGTAGATATGTACGTCCGGCGGCATGCTGCCGGGGTCGTCGAGAGTGCCAACGCGAATGAATCGGACCAGCTCGCCAATGCCACCTCGCATGACAAGGTAGTAGCTCCACACGGCGACCTGGCAATTGGGGCAGCGGGAGATACGCTGGTTTGCGCCGCTGGGTGATGGGACTTCGATATCGACGACATCGCCCTGCAGTAATTTGACCCTGTCTGCCTCAACCAGGGCGTTTACCGCGAAAGCCGATCCATTCTGGCGCTGACACCAGCTGCAATGGCAGCAGTGGACGATCAGCGGTTCGGACTCGACCGTGTAGCGCACGTGACCGCAGGCACAGCCGCCTTCGTGAGTTTCGGTCTGCTTTGACATCTAAAGGAGCTCCAGCAGTCTTTCGCCGACGAGTTCGCGGCGCCAGCCGGTCAGTATTTTCGAGTCCCGATCGCCGTCGAAAATGACGGCCGACAGGTCCCGTTTCGAAGCAACCGTTTCGGCCGCCAGTCCGAGATCGTCCGCACACTCGGCAACATGCTGCTGGATCGATTTCAGGATCGCCTTCTGGTCCTCATTCGGAGCCGAGGGGGGTCGGTACTTCGAATTGTCGTTTTTCGATTCTTCAACGGCAGCCAGGATGTTCTTGCCCGATCTGCGAATCAGGCCGGCCGGGAGGCCCTTGATCTTGCCGAGGTCCTCGATGCTTTCAGGCAGTCTCGTCGCGACCTCGAGGAGTGCACTGTCTTTCACAATCCATTGCCGCGGCCGGTTGGCGCGCAGTGCCTCGGATTCACGCCATGCTGCAAGTCGCGCGGCGGCGGAACGTCTCCGCCCTCGCAGATTGCGTGCTCCTTTCATGCGGTCGATAGCGAGTTTTGGGTCGACGTCGTATAGCACCGGGTCCAGCAGCTGCGCTGAATCTTGCTCGGCCCATGCCAGGCGCCCCTTTTGCTCGAGCATCTCGGAGAGAACCTCGCGGGCGGGCAGCAGGTACTCGACGTCTTCCGCCGCGTAATGCAGGTATTCGTCCGGCAACGGTCGACGCGACCAGTTGGCGCGCGTGTGCGACTTTTCGATCTCGGCATCGAACAACTCTTTGACAAGCGTTGCGTATCCCATCTGTGGTGCGAACCCGAGCAGCCCCGCTGCGATCTGCGTGTCGAACAATTTTCCGGGCATGCGCTCGGCCGTCTGGTAGACCACCTCGATGTCCTGTCGCCCCGAGTGCACCACCCACGTGTCCTTCATGAGCGCATCCCAGAACACATCCATGCCATGTCCATTGAGTGGATCGACGCAGTAGACTTCACTGCCAGTTGCCACCTGGACGAGGCAGAGTTCTGCGAAGAAAGTTTTCTCGCGCATGAACTCGGTGTCGATGCCGACAAAGTCGTGGCGACCAAGGTCAGGTGCGATGGAGTCCGGCTCGATGACGAGCGTGTATTCAGGCATAAAGCGGGGAGAGCGTCATTTCGAATCCGGAGGGTAACATGCGATGATGGCGCTACCGAAACAGGGATGATTCAACTACGTGCTGCCACTCATCAGAACGCTGTTCGACATTGCGTTGCTTCGCAAGGGACCAGAGAGCGTTCCAAGGTCCGTTGTCCTGCTGCTAATGAGCCTGGTGCTCTGGGGGCTGGCCATAGCCGCATACAACACCGTATTTGAATCGACCAACCAGGTCAGTTTCCAGCGCGAAGCGTTCGGCTTCATTCTCGGGCTGGCCTGTTATTTTTCGGTTCTGACGGTTGCCCAGGTTCCGGACCGTGCGATCCAGACATTCACGGCCCTGATCGGCTGCGGCGCCATCATGGTGCTTTGCTTTATTGCGATGGTGGTCACGGTCGGTCAACTCCTTGGCAATCTGTTCGTCAGCATGCTCGTGCTCGCATACCTGATCTGGTCGATCTCGGTCGAAGGCCATATTATTGCGAAGGCCATCGACCGGGCTCTGTATATCGGGGTGATCATCGCGTTCGTGATTTTCGTCCTGCAGATTGGCGCGATCGAATTCATGTTTCCAGGGACATCGGAAAGCTGATGCACATTCACATACTCGGAATCTGTGGGACCTTTATGGGTGGCATCGCCGCCTTGGCGCGTGCGGCCGGTTTCCGCGTGACAGGTTGTGATGCGGCCGTGTATCCGCCCATGAGTACGCAGCTGCGCGAGCTCGGCATCGAAATTCACGAGGGTTTTGACGCCGCGCAGCTCGATCCCGAGCCGGACATGATCGTGGTCGGCAATGTAATGAGCCGCGGCAACGAGACTGTCGAGGCCATGCTCAATCGCGGCATACCGCATGCGTCCGGTCCGCGATGGCTGGCCGACAATGTGCTGCGGGATCGTCACGTCATGGCCGTGGCAGGCACGCATGGCAAGACCACCGGTTCGAGTATGCTCGCCTGGATCCTGCAGGACGCCGGCCATGCGCCGGGATTCCTGATCGGCGGCATACCGACCAACTTTGGCGTCTCGGCAAGTTTTGGCGACTCAAAGTACTTCGTTGTCGAAGCCGATGAGTACGACACGGCGTTTTTCGACAAGCGCGCCAAGTTCGTTCATTACGGCCCCCGCACACTTGTGCTCAATAACCTCGAGTTCGATCACGCCGATATTTACAAGGACATCGACGCGATCCTGTGGCAGTTCCACCAGTTACTGCGTACCGTGCCGTCCGACGGCCGTATCATCATGAACGCTGCCGATGGCAACCTCAAAAGCCTGGTAGACATGGGGTGCTGGACGCCCATCGAGACCTTCGGTACCGGTGACGACTCGGACTGGCAGGCACGCTTCATGGATGCTGCGGAACGGCGCATCAGCATTACCGACCCGGATGGCAACAGCGGGGAAGCTCGCTGGAAACTCGGCGGCCGGCACAACCTCGAAAATGCGCTGGCAGCGGTTGCTGCTGCCCGTTCGGCAGGAGTCACTCTCGAACAGGCGCTGGCGGCATTGTCACGGTTCGAAGGCGTCAAGCGACGCATGGAGCGCACGGCGACCGTTGCCGATATCGCTGTCTACGATGATTTTGCGCATCACCCGACGGCGATTCGCCGCTCCATTGCGGCGATGAAACGCCGTTATCCCGGTCAACGCATCATTATTGCGATAGAACCGCGGTCCAACACGATGAAACTGGGCGTGCACAACGAGGAACTTGCCGCGGCACTGGATGGCGCCGACCTAATCTGGATGTTCCGCCCCGAAGGCATGGATGAGAGTTTTGAGCCGTCGCTGGCGCCGCTCGGCGACCGGCTGCGACTGTTTGACGACTACGACCAGCTGGTGTCGGATATGTCCGGGAAGGTCTTGTCGGGCGACCAGGTGATCTTCATGAGCAACGGCGGCTTCGGCTCCGCTCGTCAGACGTTAACCGCCGTCCTGCAGAGAACACGCCGCGGCTAATACCTGTACGACGTCTATACTAGGGGTAGAGAGGATCGTCAGGGCGCGTCGTGCAAGTTCCGCTGTTTCCGTTGAATACCGTGCTGTTCCCGGGGGGGCCGTTGCCACTGCGCATATTCGAGCCTCGCTACCTGGCCATGGTCAGTGGTTGCGTGAAGAATGACTCGCCTTTTGGCGTCCTCTTGATCCGGGATGGCAATGAAACCGGGCCGGCGACGACGCATGAAATTGGCACGCTGGCGCGGATCACGGACTGGTACCAGGGCAGTGACGGATTGTTGGGCGTTACGGCAGTCGGTACGCACCGTTTTCGTGTCGTCAGCAGTCATCGTGAAGCCAACGGCCTCAATGTCGGGACGATCGAATTACTGCCCGACGAGCCCGCAGTTCCGCTGCCTGATCAATATCGGGCCATGCCCGAGATTCTTGGCGACGTGCTCGACGACCTCGGTCGGCTTTACGAATCGGTCGAGCGTCGCATGGACGACGCATCCTGGGTCACGAGCCGCTTTGTCGAAATATTGCCCATCGATCTCGAGCAGAAGCAGCGTTGCCTCGAAAGCAATGACCCGGTCGAACGGCTGCGGATTGTGCAGGAACTGATCGAAGCATCTCGTTTACCCGGAGGCGCTCCGACGAAATAGGGGGTTTACCCTATGCGTACCCTCAGGTGCTTTTGCTAACCTGATCTGCGTTATGAACCGTATTGCCCGGCAAAGTGCGTTGCTTGTGTGCGTCGTCGCGACGCTGGCGATGCGTGCTGCGATTCCTGTGGGCTACATGCCGGCCTCAGCGGGCAGCGGTCTTCTATTCGAGCTGTGCCCGTCAGCCGTGCCGGCGGAAATCCTCATGGCGATGTCAGGTGTCGACCATGTGCATCACCATGGCGGCGATAATGACGATTCACCTTTCAATGCCGAGCAATGCCCGATCGGGCAGATGCTGTCCGTGGCTGCCGCGGTCGATGTGGCACATGTGGTTGATGAAGCGCCAGTCGATGTCGCGCCTGTCGTCGAGGTTGTCGCGCTTCCCGGGTCCAGGTCCCCGCTAAATCGTCGCTCCCGTAGCCCACCTGCCTGATTTGCACCCTTTGAACGTGTTTGTCGCGTGACCCCGTCGGTCCGCGACGTCGTGCATTTCAGGAGAATTCCAATGAAGACTTCGAAGAGCCTGGCGCTGGCCAGCCTCACATTGATTCCGGCGCTCGCCATTGCCAGTAGCGAGACCGTCGACGATCAGACTGCTGCTGACGAGATTGTCGTCGTCGGCCGGTCTGTCGAAACAGGCTCGGCCCGAATAGAAGTCGAGCGTGAATTACTGGTAGATACGGCGGCAGCGCTGCGCGACATTCCGGGAGCGACTGTCAATCGCAACGGGCCTTTAACGGGCATCGCTCAATATCGCGGCATGTTCGGTGACCGGGTCGCTGTCGATATCGATCAACTAGGCGTGATATCAGGTGGGCCCAATGCGATGGATGCGCCGCTGTCCTACATGTCGCCGATGATGACCGAAAAGCTGGTCGTTACGCGCGGCATCGCAGGTGTATCGCTGGCGCCCGAGACCATTGGCGGGCACATAAGCACCAGGACGTCGCGAGGCGAGTTCAGTGCGGGCGGTGCCAGGCTATCCGGCATGATCGGCACCCGTTACTCCAACAATGGAAACATCAGTACGTCGTCGGCCAGGCTGACGTTGGCAAACGAGCGGCACCGTGCCTCTGTCATCGCAGAATTCGATGATGGGGATGATGTCAAAACACCGGAGGGAACCATCGTACCGACCCGGCTGGAACGTGACCGCTATGACCTGAGTTATGCCTGGGAGGGCGATCGCAGCAACGCGCTTGTGTATGCCGGCAAGCTGGATACCGGCGAGACGGGCACGCCGGCTTTGCCAATGGACATTATCTTCGTCGACACCGAGCTATACGGGGCGCAGGTTGGTTTCGAGGCTACGCCGAACCTGGCCGTCGTCGGGCGTGTCCGTTACAACGACGTTTCCCATGTGATGGACAACTTCTCGTTGCGCGAGGGCCCGATGGCACCCATGCAAAGGCTCAACACGACGGCGGGTTCGGGAACGCAACACTACCTGGCTGGAACGGTCGAGATGCCGCGGTCAACTCTTGTTGTCGGCATCGACGGCATTAGCGCGACCCATGAGTCTGTCATTAGCAACCCGTCGAACGCCATGTTCCGCATCGACAACTTTGTGGATGTGAAACGCGAGCTCAATGGTGCTTTCGCCGAATGGTCGCGTGATGCAGGGCGGGGAGAACTCGAGGCCGGCCTGCGATACAACCGCGTCCGTACTGACGCGCATGACGTCGCAGCCGTCGGGATGATGGGCATGATGGGCGAGATGGCCAACCAGCTTGCGACGGCATTCAATTCGGCGCCGCGAGACCTTGGCTGGAATTCCGTGAATGCCGTATTCAAGTACCGCTTACCCACAACCGACTCGAACGAGTGGAGTTTCGAACTGGGCAGCAAAAGCCGCGCACCGTCCTACCAGGAGCTCTACTTGTGGCTGCCCATGCAGGCCACCGGCGGTCTCGCCGACGGCAGAACCTATATCGGCAATCTCGGCCTGGACGCCGAGCGCTCGAAAGAAGTCGTCGTGGGGCTGAGTTCCCGGATGGGTCGCACCCGGGTGGCGCCGCAGGTCTTCTACCGGCGTATCGATGACTACATCCAGGGTGTCCCGTCGACAAACATGACCGCGAACATGCTTGCGAACATGATGACCGGCAAAGATGCACTGCAGTTCGAAAATGTCGATGCCGAGATCTGGGGTGCGGATGTTGCCTGGAGCTATGAGATCTCGAGTCGCCTGCTGCTCGATGGCATCGTCAGCATCGTGCGTGGACAGCGCCTCGACGCCAGCGATGACCTCTATCGATTGTCACCGCTGAATGGCAGCGTCGGACTGACCTACTCGGGCCGGAACTGGTCGTTCAAGTCGGAAATCCTTGGATATGCGCGGCAGGAACGCGTTTCCATTGTCAATGACGAAGCGACGACGCCGGGCTACTGGCTCATCAACCTGGGTTTCCGCTGGAATCCGACTGCTGCATTGCGTGTCGAGGCGCGCGTTGAGAACTTGCTGGACGAGAGTTACCAGAACCACGTGACCGGCATTAATCGTGCGGCCGGTTCGGATATACCGGTGGGCGAACGGCTGTACGGTGCAGGGCGTACTGCGAGCGCGGGTGTGGTATTTACTTTTTAAACTCCACAGCCATTGCGAGCCCGAAGGGCGAAGCAATCTCAGGCAGATTGCTTCGCTACGCTCGCAAAGACGCCAGCACCTTGCCGGCCGCCGAGATCGTCTGCTCGATCTCGGCGTCGCCGTGCGCCGCAGAGACAAACCCTGCCTCAAAAGCGGACGGGGCGAAGTAGACGCCCTCGGCAAGCATGCCGTGGTAAAACTTTTTGAAGCGCTCGACATCGGCGGCTGCAACTTGTGCAAAGGTCCGTACGGGCCCCGAATCGGTGAATACGAAACCAAACATGCCTCCAGCATGCTCGGTAGCCAGCGGGATGCCGGCATCCGCTGCCGCAGCTTCGAGGCCTTCAACCAGTTGCCTGGTGCGTTCGCCGAGCGCTTCGTAGAAACCGGGCTCGTCAATCAACTCGAGCGTCGCAAGGCCGGCGGCCATGGCAACCGGGTTGCCGGACAAGGTTCCGGCCTGGTACACGGGCCCGTCGGGCGCGATGCTGCTCATGATGTCGGCACGGCCGCCAAAGGCCGCAGCCGGCATGCCGCCACCAACGACCTTGCCCAGCGTGGTCAGGTCGGGTTCGATTCCGAGCAGGGCTTGCGCGCCGCCCCTGGCAACACGGAAACCGGTCATGACCTCGTCGAGGATCAGTATTGCTCCGGCGCTTGTGCATGCGTCACGCAGCGTCTCGAGGAATCCCGGCTCGGGCGGCACCATGTTCATGTTGCCGGCAATCGGCTCGACGATGACGCAGGCGATGTCTTCGCCAACTTCGGCAAACGCGGCGCGGACGGCATCGGCATCGTTGTATGACAATGTGATTGTATGTTCGGCCAGCCCGGCCGGTACGCCCGGTGAGCTGGGCACGCCAAGCGTCAGTGCGCCCGACCCGGCCTTGATCAGCAGCGAGTCAGAGTGACCGTGGTAGCAGCCCTCGAACTTGACGATCTTGTCACGACCCGTGTGTCCACGGGCGAGGCGTATCGCGCTCATCGTTGCTTCTGTTCCCGAGCTGACCATGCGAATGCGCTCGATTGAGGGCACGAGTTCGCGAATCTTGTTGGCGATTCTTGTCTCGAGAACGCATGGCGCACCAAAGCTCAGGCCTCGCTCTGCCGTTTTCTTGACCGCTGCCAGCACATCCGGATGGCCGTGCCCGAGAATCATCGGTCCCCACGAGCCGACGTAGTCGATGTAACGCTGGCCATCTTCGCTTTCCAGCCACGCACCTTTGGCGCTGTTGAAAAAGATGGGGTCGCCGCCGACACCGGCAAATGCGCGGACCGGGGAGTTCACGCCACCGGCGATGACGTCTCGGGCATCGGAAAAATGACTCATGTGGAATTCTCTAGGTTGTCAGCCAAACAAGCTCTTGATCCATGGTGCCGTCATTCCGCAGGCTGATACGCCGGTACGCCGGAGGGTTGTCGTCAACGGCGAAAGTGGCGCTTCCCTGGGCAAATTGCCGGCACGTCGATGGCGTGCCGATGATGCGCACGCCGCCATGAACGGCGTCGTAAGGCTGATGCACGTGACCGAAGATCGCAAGCCGTACTTTCCCTGATGCCGCGAGGCGAGCCAATACTTCGTCGCCATTCCTGAGGCCGACCGAGTCGAGCCACCTGCTGCCCATTTCGACAGGCGGGTGGTGCAGGCAGACCATGACGTGATCGGCGCTGGTGCCGGCAATCTCGCTATCGAGACGGTCCAGTTCTCCGGCCTCTACATATCCGCCGGCCTTGCCGGTCACACAGCTGTCGATACCGGTGATCAGCCAGTTGCCCGCTTCGGCGGATTCGCAATAGTGAAACGGCGGCGCGGCAAGAGCCTCTTGCATCAATGCGCGGACATCATGATTGCCGGGCACGCAGTGCACTGACATGCCCAATGCACCCAACAGGTCACGAAAGTGCTCGTATGCCCTGGCGCTGTCGTCCTGGATGAGGTCGCCAGTGACGACGGCGAGATCGGCTTGCCAGCCGCTATCACGGTAATGGTCGAGCACCGAGCACAGTGATGCATAGGTCACTGTGCCGCGCAAGTCTTCCCCGGTGTCGGCGAACAGATGAGGATCTGTCAGGTGCAGCACCCTCAGGGAATCGGCTGCGCTATCGATAAACCCGTGACCTCGTGGTTAGTACCTGTAGTGCTCCGGCTTGTACGGACCGTCCTTGTCCACGCCGATGTACTTGGCCTGCTCGTCGGTGAGCTCGGTAACCTTGGCACCGATGCGGTCAAGATGCAGTCGCGCGACCTTTTCGTCAAGGTGTTTCGGCAGCACATAGACCTCGTTCTTGTACTGGTCGCCGTTCTGCCAAAGCTCGATCTGTGCCAGCACCTGGTTGGTGAACGAGTTGGACATGACGAAGCTCGGGTGGCCGGTCGCGCAACCCAGATTGACGAGACGGCCTTCGGCGAGAAGGATGATGCGTTTGCCGTCCGGGAAAATAATATGGTCGACCTGCGGCTTGATGTTTTCCCACTCGTACTTTTTCAGGTAGGCAACGTCGATCTCGTTATCGAAGTGACCGATGTTGCAGACGATGGCCTGATTCTTCATGCGCTCCATTTGCGGGCCGGTAACAACGTGGTAGTTGCCTGTTGCCGTGACAATGATGTCGGCCTGGTCGCAGACTTCGTCGAAGACAACGACGCGATAGCCTTCCATCGCCGCCTGCAATGCGTTAATGGGGTCGATCTCCGTGATCCAGACGGTGGCCCCGAGGCCGCGCAATGACTGCGCACAGCCCTTGCCGACATCGCCGTAACCACAGACGATTGCAATCTTGCCCGCGATCATGACATCGGTGGCACGCTTGATGCCGTCGACGAGCGATTCGCGGCAACCGTACAGGTTGTCGAACTTGGACTTGGTGACCGAGTCGTTGACGTTGAAAGCGGGGCACAATAGCGAGCCTTCTTCCATCATTTCGTAGAGGCGCTTGACCCCCGTGGTCGTCTCTTCGGAGACGCCCTTGACGTCATCCATGAGCTACGCGTACTTGTCGTGCATGACCAGCGTCAGGTCGCCGCCGTCATCGAGGAGCATGTTGGGCGTCCAGCCATCCGGACCCTTGATCGTCTGCTCGACGCACCACCAGTACTCGTCCTCGGTCTCGCCTTTCCAGGCGAACACCGGGATTCCGGCTGCCGCGATCGCGGCAGCGGCGTGATCCTGCGTGGAGAAAATATTGCATGATGACCAGCGAATATCCGCGCCGAGTTCCTGCAGCGTCTCGATGAGAACGGCCGTCTGGATCGTCATGTGCAGGCAGCCGGCGAGACGCACGCCTTCTAGCGGCTTCTGGCCCGCGAATTCCTCGCGGACAGCCATCAGCCCCGGCATCTCGGTCTCGGCGATCGCGATTTCCTTGCGGCCGAAGTCTGCCAGAGAAATGTCGGCTACTTTGTAGTCGTTTTGTTGGATGGCAACGGGTTCGCTGCTCATGGTGTTCTCCTGGTTGAAAGTCTGTTCAGGCTGCGACAGCGCCAGCAAGGGCTTCTGCCTTGTCGGTCTTTTCCCAGCTCACGTCAATGTCTTCTCGACCGAAATGGCCGTAAGCCGCCGTCTGTTTGTAGATCGGGCGCAGCAGGTCGAGCATCTGCAGGATGCCGTACGGCGTCAGGTCGAAGTTCTCGCGGATCAGGTCGGTCATTTGCGCATTCGATATTTTGCCCGTGCCGCGCGTGTCGACACTGATCGATGTCGGCTCGGCGACACCGATTGCATAGGACACCTGGATCTCGCAGCGATCCGCCAGGCCTGCGGCAACGATGTTCTTGGCGACGTAGCGGCAGGCATAGGCAGCAGATCGGTCGACCTTGGACGGATCCTTGCCCGAGAAGGCGCCGCCGCCATGGCGAGCCGAGCCGCCATACGTGTCGACGATAATCTTGCGCCCGGTCAGACCGCAGTCGCCCATCGGCCCACCGATCTCGAAGCGACCAGTCGGGTTTATGTGGTACTTCGTGTCCTTGCCGAGCATCGACTCAGGCAGGACCGGCTTGATGATTTCTTCCATGACGCCTTCGGTGAGGTGCTCCATGGCCACATCGGCGCTGTGCTGAGAAGACAGGACCACGGCGTCGATCGCAACCGGTTTGTCGTCCTCATAGACGAAGGTCACCTGGCTTTTCGCATCGGGCCGCAGGAACGGCAGCACCCCTTCCTTGCGCACCTTGGCGTGACGCTGCATCAGGCGGTGGGCATACGTAATCGGCGCCGGCATCAGGACGTCGGTCTCATTCGAGGCATAGCCGAACATCAGTCCCTGGTCGCCAGCACCCTGTTTACGGGCTTCCTCGCGGTCCACGCCCTGCGCAATGTCCGGAGACTGCTTGCCGATAGCGTTCAGGACGGCACACGAGTGCCCGTCGAATCCCATGGCGGAATCGGTGTATCCGATGCCGACAATGGTGCCGCGCACGACTTCCTCGAGGTCAACCCAGGCCGAGGTCGTGACCTCGCCGGCGATGATAGCCATGCCGGTCTTGACCATCGTTTCACAGGCGACGCGAGCGTTCGGGTCCTGGTCGAGAATCTCGTCGAGAACCGCATCGGAGATCTGGTCTGCAATTTTGTCCGGATGCCCCTCGGAGACGGACTCGGAGGTGAATAGGTATTGTTCGGTCATTAATATTGTTCTGGCTACTGGTGGGGTCGCAGATTGTACCGCATCGAATCCGCTAAACACCACGCGCTGTCCCGGGCAGCAACAATTTGTGACAAGTTTCAACGCTACACTTGTGAAGCACGTCAGACAGGGCGTGCGCTTGCCCCCCGGGAGTAAAACCGCGAAAATGCGCGCCTCACCGAAAGGTTTCTTCCCGCCGATTCACCATAAGAAAGCCAAGATGTCACAACAAGCAACGAGAGCCGGCCAGCCCGACCGGCGTCAACTCGCGAATGCAGTCAGGGCACTCTCCATGGATGCAGTACAGGCCGCCAACTCGGGCCACCCGGGTGCGCCAATGGGCATGGCGGATATTGCCGAAGTTCTCTGGAACGACTACCTCAAACACAATCCGGACAATGCTTTCTGGGTCGACCGTGACCGCTTCGTGTTGTCAAACGGCCACGGATCGATGCTGCTTTACAGCCTTTTGCACCTGACGGGCTACAAGCTGTCGATGGACGAAATCCGTAATTTCCGCCAGTTTGGCTACCGCACGGCGGGCCATCCCGAGTATGAACCCGATTTGGCCATCGAAACCACGACCGGGCCGCTGGGGCAGGGCATAACCAACGCGGTCGGCATGGCGCTGGCCGAAAAGATGCTGGCCACGGAGTTCAACAAGCCCGGGCTGGACATCGTCGACCACAGGACCTGGGTATTTCTCGGCGACGGCTGCCTCATGGAAGGCATTTCCCACGAGGCCTGCTCGCTTGCCGGCACGCTCAAGCTGGGCAAGCTGATTGCGCTTTACGACGACAACAACATCTCGATCGACGGCGAGGTTGGTGGCTGGTTCACCGACGACACGCCCGGGCGCTTCGAAGCATACGGCTGGCACGTAATTCGCGATGTCGACGGACACAACAGCGCTGCTATCGCTGCAGCCATCGACGAGGCGGTGGCCGAGACCGGGAAACCGACGCTGATTTGCTGCAAAACCATCATCGGTTTTGGCGCGCCGCACAAGCAGGGCACGGCGGCCACCCATGGCGCGCCGCTCGGTGAAGAAGAGGTCGCGGCAGCACGCAAGGAACTGGGCTGGGACTCGGCACCGTTCGAAATTCCGTCCGAGATCGCACAAGCCTGGGATGGGCGCGCGCGAGGCGCCGCTGCCGAGCAAGCCTGGCAGAAGGTATTTGACGAGTACCAGTCGAAACACCCGGAACTGGCGGCGGAGTATCTGCGCCGCATGAACCGTGAGTTGCCGGAGGGCTGGAGCGACATGGCCGATAAGGCCATCGCGGATATCGATGCGGCTGGCGAGGACATGGCGACCCGCAAGGCGTCTCTTGTCGCGCTTAATGCATTTGCGCCGGCGCTGCCGGAACTGGCCGGTGGTTCGGCCGACCTGACGGGTTCGAACCTGACCAGGCACAGCGGCTCGACGGTGATCACAGGTGATGATGCCGGCGGCAATTACGTGTACTTCGGCGTACGCGAGTTTGGTATGACCGCCATTTGCAACGGCTTGGCGCTGCACAGCGGCGTGGTTCCGTATTCCGGCACGTTCCTGACGTTTTCTGACTATGCACGCAATGCACTGCGTATGGCGGCGCTCATGGAAATCCAGAACATCTTCGTCTACACGCACGATTCCATCGGCCTCGGCGAAGATGGCCCAACGCACCAGCCGGTCGAGCACACGGCGTCACTGCGATTGATGCCAAACATGCGTGTCTGGCGCCCCTGCGACACGGTCGAAACGGCCGTCGCATGGCGAGACGCCATCGAGCGCCGCAACGGGCCAACGAGCCTCGTGCTGACACGACAGGGCGTACCGCATCAAAACCGTAACAAAGAGCAGATAGCATCGATTGCCCGCGGTGGATACGTGTTGCAGGACTCGGAAGGGGCTCCTGACATCATTTTCATTGCCACAGGCTCCGAGGTGGCGCTGGCTATGTCGGCGGCCGAGGAACTGGCCAGTGGCGGTGTCGCAGCAAGGGTGGTGTCGATGCCGTGTGTCGAGCTGTTCGACGCACAGGACGATGCCTACCGGGAGCAGGTACTGCCGGCGTCAGTAAAGGCACGCGTGGTTATCGAGGCGGGAGTCACCGAGTCGTGGTGGCGTTATGCCGGCCCTGCCGGCCGCGTCATCGGCATCGATTGTTTTGGCAAGTCTGCGCCCGCGAAAGAACTGTTTGAATACTTCGGCTTCTCGACGAGCAACGTCGTTGCAGTAGCCCGTGAACTTATTTAATCCAGGAGAACAACATGGCAATTAAGATTGGAGTCAATGGCTACGGCCGCATCGGTCGCAATGTCGTCCGTGCGATTCACGAATCAGGCCGCGCTGGCGAATTTGATGTCGTTGCGCTGAATGACCTTGGCGATCCGGAGACCAATGCACACCTTACCCGCTACGATACTGCGCACGGCAAGTTCCCGGGCACCGTCGAAGTCGACGGTGGTGACATCATCGTCAATGGCGATCGCATCAAGGTCTATGCAGAGCGTGATCCTGCCAAGCTGCCGTGGGGCGACCTCGGTGTCGATGTCGTCTTCGAATGCACCGGGCTGTTCCGCACGCGCGAAACCGCCGGGAAGCACATCGATGGCGGCGCAAAGAAAGTCGTGATTTCTGCCCCGGGCGGCGAGGGCGTCAACAAGACGATCGTTTATGGCGTCAACCACGACACACTCACCGCTGATGACGATATCATTTCGAATGCGTCCTGCACGACGAACTGTCTTGCGCCGCTCGTCAAGCCACTGCACGAGGCCATCGGCGTCAAGCACGGCATCATGACGACGATTCACGCGTACACGAACGACCAGGTCCTGACCGACGTATTCCACAAGGACCTGCGCCGTGCACGGTCCGCCACGATGTCGCAGATTCCGACCAGCACAGGCGCTGCCAAGGCGGTCGGCCTCGTACTGCCGGATCTCAACGGCAAGCTGGATGGCTTTTCGATGCGTGTTCCGACGATTAATGTATCGGCTGTGGATCTGACGTTTGTCGCCAATCGCGAGACGTCGATCGACGAAATCAATGAGGTACTCAAGGCTGCGTCGGAAGGTGATTTGAAAGGCATTCTTGCCTATAACGAAGCGCCGCTGGTATCCATCGATTTCAACCACGATCCGGCCTCGTCCACTTATGATTCGACGTTGACCAAGGTCATCGATGGCACGTGTGTCAAGGTGATTAGCTGGTACGACAACGAGTGGGGCTTCTCGAATCGAATGCTGGATACCACCGTCGCCTTGATGAACGCCTGACGATGTCAGTCATTCGAATGTCCGACCTCGACTTGTCGGGCAAGCGCGTACTGATCCGCGAAGACCTCAATGTCCCGGTGGCTGATGGCGCCGTGACGAGTGATGCGCGGATACGCGCTGCACTACCGACCATAGAGGCGGTGCTCGATGCGGGTGCCGCCGTCATGGTCATGTCGCACCTCGGTCGCCCGACCGAGGGCCAGCCCGAAGACAAGTTCTCGCTGCAGCCGGTCGCCGATCATATTGGCAGCCTGCTTGGCCGGGATGTGCCGCTGATCAAGGATTGGATTGATGGTGTGGACGTAGCGCCCGGCGACCTGGTCCTGTTTGAAAACGTGCGCTTCCTGCCAGGCGAGAAGGCTTGCGACGAAGCGCTGGCCCGCAAGATGGCAGCCCTGTGTGATATTTACGTCATGGACGCATTTGGCACCGCGCACCGGGCGCAGGCCAGCACTTACGGTGCGGGCGAATTCGCTCCGGTTGCATGTGCGGGACCACTTTTGTCTGGAGAACTCGAAGCACTCGACAAGGCGCTGACCAATCCCGCGCGCCCGTTCGTCGCTATCGTTGGCGGCTCCAAGGTTTCGACCAAGCTAACCGTGCTCGACGCCCTTGCCGGCATCGTGGACACGTTGATCGTCGGCGGCGGCATCGCGAACACCTTTATCGCCGCAGATGGCCACAACGTTGGCAAGTCACTTTACGAGGCGGATATGCTCGATACGGCTCGCGGTCTCGCGGCTGGCGGTGACAACCGGGCAGACATTCCGGTACCGGTCGACGTCGTCGTCGCGACCGAGTTTTCCGCGGACGCGGAGCCTGTTATCAAGGCAACGGAAGACGTGGCGGATGATGAGCTGATCCTCGATATCGGACCGAACACCGCCGAACAGCTTGCAGAGATTCTCGCCGGCGCCGGCACCATTATCTGGAATGGCCCGGTCGGCGTGTTCGAATTCGATGCTTTCGGCGAAGGCACCAAAGCGCTCGCCGAAGCAATTGCCTCGAGCGACGCGTTTTCGGTGGCTGGTGGCGGTGACACGCTGGCCGCGATCGACAAGTACGGCGTCCGCGACCGCATCTCCTACATCTCGACCGGTGGCGGTGCGTTCCTCGAATTCGTCGAAGGCAAGAAGCTGCCGGCTGTCGCGATGCTCGAGAAGCGCGCCGCGGACTTGTAGGGCCCCGCCCCGTTCGCAGAGAGTATACTCAGTGGCCGGTGCCGACCCATAACGGTCGTTCGCCAACAGACCAGGTACTACATTTCCCAGCCACCGCGAGGCGCCTAAATGGATTCTGCAAAACTGAATGACTGGCTCCAGGTGATTGGGATATTCGCACTGGTTGCGTCCCTTGTTTTCGTCGGTTTTCAGATAAAGCAAACACAGGAAATAGGTCAGGGAGAGGCCGCCGCTTCTGCCTTGGAAAGCACCAATTCGTTTCGGAACACGATCATCGACAATGCCGAAGTCTGGCGAAGTGGATGCATGGGGGCCGAGCTTGACGAAGTAGACCAAACGAAATTTGCCAAGATGTATGCTTCGTACATTGCGACGGTCTATTGGTTATGGATTTCAAATGACATAGGCGTCATTCAATTCGACACCGGAAGCATAGAAAACGCATATGCTGCAAACGTACATCGCTACCCGGGTATCGCGAAAATGGCTTCGTCAAGAGAGGGTTGGCGCGCGGAAGGATCAACAAACAATCTCCTGGGAGTTGAGCGATTTAGAGCCGCAATTCAGGCCAGACTCGCGGTGCTAAAAGAAATTGAACCGGAACCGCTATCAGATCCGGACTGGTGTGGGAGCTTGTCTTGACGAGTGGCCGCTGGCCGCTTCCGGCCGGAAGCAGACCCGCAACGAATTCCTTGTGAACGACAGTTCTCAATGAAAGCACCCAATAGGAGATTGCTTTGTCGCTTAGCGACTCGCAATGACGTTTCAGGAGGGGAACGGTCCTGTGATGGCGAGCGTCATGCCGGGGTATTGCACATTGACGAACAGAATGCTGCCGTCCGGTGAGAAACAGGCGCCTGCGAGTTCCGAGTTCGTGTGCGCGTTGTCGGCCAGTTGGTACTGGCTGCCGTCCGGACGAATGCCGACCAATCCGCAGTGCGAGGAGGTGTCTTCGCAAACAATGAGGTCACCCCAGGGTGCAAACGTAATGTTGTCGGCATTACGCAGAATCGAATCATGGTCGGCTTCGGCAACCAGCGTCAGTTCGCCCGGGACTTCCTGCTCGAGCGAGGTGCCCTCATACGCGCTGGGCCGGTAGGCAAACACCTGGCCGAGTCTGGCGGGACCGCCAATCGTGCATGTGAACGCATAGGTTTCGCCGTCCGTGCAAAGGCCCTCGCCACGAGCGAATGTGGCGGCTCCCTGGGCCGCGCCGCGCAGGCGCAGATCATTTTCCTCGGGGTTGACGTCATGCAGGTCGATCCACCGCGTTGCCAGCGACTCGCCCGGCACAATGCCTGGTTCGCGTGACCAGTTGTGCGTCATGAAGGATGGCTGCTGGTCGATTGCCAGCGCCTGCAGCTTGCCGCCTTCGAGCAACTTGCCCGGTACGTTCGGAATGTAGCGGTAGAACAGGGAGTGATGCCGGTCTTCGGTCATGTAGACGATGCCGGTCTTCGCTGAAACCGCTGCCGCTTCATGTTCGAACCTGCCCATCGCCTTTATCGGGACCGGTTCGACCAACCCCGGCGCCGTTGCCGATACTTCGAACACGTAACCGTGACGCTTTTCGCGCCGCACGAAACGGCCGGCGCTCATATCGTTACCGGGTGACTCGAAGCACTCTTCGCAGCTCAGCCATGTTCCCCAAGGGGTTGCGCCGCCTGCGCAGTTAATTTCGGTACCAGCCAGGCTCAGGTGCTGCCGTTCGGTCGTACGAGTCCGTACGTTGTATATCGTCGTCGTCGTGCCGCCTGCACCGGGCGTCCTGTTTTCGCCCATGTCGTAAATCTTGTCGATTACCTCGGCCGGCTGGTTCGCCAGCTGATCGGCAAACGCGCTGCCGCCCTGGTCGGCCGGCTTGAGCTCGTGGTTGCAGACCAGGATGACTCGCCCGTCCTCGCCCTCGAACGCGGCCATGCCATCGTGTGCGCGGGGCACCCGCAGGCCATCATCCATCAGGTCTCCGGCGCGCGAGACGATCGTATAAGAGTAACCGTCCGGCAGGTCCAGGATACCGCCCGGGTCAGGGCGTAAGGGTCCGATTTTGGCATCGGCGCGCCGTCCGGACCCGGCAAATGCCGGCGCCGATGCGGCCAGTGCAAGTGTGTGCAGGAAGCGACGTCGATCCATGGGGCGGAGAGGGGAAGAGCAAATTATAGAAAGCAGGATAACCGCATCACATGACAAGATGAAGCCAGCGCTACATTTTCGTAACACGGTTTTCTTCCCGCCTGTGCAATAATCGCCGCCATGCGAAAAAGGACCAAGATTGTCGCAACGCTGGGCCCGGCGTCTGACGACAAGAAAAAGCTGCTCAAGATGATCGAAGCCGGCCTCGATGTCGCGCGCCTGAATTTCTCACACGGCGACCAGTCGGATCATCGGCAACGTGCAGAGGCACTGCGTGAAGCGGCCGCCGAATGTGGCCGCGACATCGGCCTGATGGGCGACCTGCAGGGCCCCAAGATCCGCATCAAGCGGTTCGAACACGGCAGCGTGCACCTCGACGAAGGTGATTCGTTCTTCCTCGATAGTGAACTCGGGTTGATGGATGGTAACCAGGACGGTGTTGGCGTGGCGCTGGAAACGCTGCACGAGGATGTGTCCGGCGGAGACATCCTGCTGCTCAACGACGGCATGATCACGCTGGCTGTCGACAGCATCGACGGAACGCGAATCCATACTACGGTCGTCAATGGCGGGATCCTCTCTGATCACAAGGGCATCAATCGCAAGGGCGGTGGCCTTTCGGCGAAAGCGCTCACCGACATCGACCGGGACAACATCAAGCTGGCGGCCGAATTGGAAATGGACTTTCTCGCTGTCTCGTTTGTCCGCAGTGGCGAGGACGTCGAGGAGGCGCGGCGGCTGTTTCAGGAAGCGGGCGGTAGTGGACACATCGTTGCGAAGGTCGAGCGCACGGAAGCCGTAGACAATATCGAATCCATTATTGACGCCGCTGATGTCGTGATGGTCGCGCGCGGCGACCTGGGCGTCGAAATGGGCTATGCCGAGCTGACGGGTATCCAGAAGAAGCTGATCCAGATGACGCGTTCTCGCAACAAAATCGTGATTACGGCGACGCAGATGATGGAGTCGATGATCCAGAATCCGATCCCGACACGCGCCGAGGTATCGGACGTGGCGAACGCCGTTATCGATGGTACCGATGCCGTCATGTTATCGGGTGAGACCGCCGTCGGCGAGTACCCGGTCGAAGCGATCAAGGCCATGAGCAATGTCTGCATTGGCGCCGAGAAGTTTCCGAACCAGGCCGGCCGTATGGGATACAGGTCGGACGACAAGTACGGGCTCATCGATGAGGCGATTGCAATGGCGGTGATGTACACGGCCAACCACATGGACGTAAAAGCCATCATCGCCCTGACCGAGTCCGGTTCGACGACACGATGGATGTCACGCGTGCGCTCCGATATTCCAATCTACGCCATGACTCCCTACGCGGCGACAAGCCGTCGCGTGGCCATGTATCGCGGCGTTTACCCGGTGGAATTCGAGATTCTCGAGACTGACCGGGACCACCTTTATGCCGCAATCTTCGAGACCCTGCTGTCCAAAGACCTTGTGGAGGTCGATGACCTCGTGATATTCACAAAGGGTGACCTCAAGGGCGTCTCCGGTAGTACTAACGCGATGAAGATTCTCGACGTAAGACAGCAGGGGTAGGCAGTGAAAAAGTGGATCCTGCGCCTTGCCGGCGCACTCCTGTCGGCGGTCATCATTGTTGGTGCGCTCGCCTGGATGACGCTGCGCGCGAGCCTGCCGATGCTGGACGGAGAGATTGCCGTCAGTGGCATTGCCGCGACGACCACGCTGGAGCGCGATTCCGACGGCATCGTCACGATCACGGCCGCATCACGTGACGACGCAGCTTTCGCCACCGGTTTTGCACATGGGCAGGACCGATTCTTCCAGATGGACCTGATGCGGCGACGCTCGGCTGGAGAACTGTCCGAGCTGTTCGGTGAACTGGCGCTCGATGTCGACAAGCGATTCCGCTTTCACCGCTTCCGCGATCGCTCCGCAGAAGCAATCAATCGATTACCGGCAGAGGACCTGAGGCTGCTCGAACACTACGCGGCCGGCGTCAATGCCGGTCTCGACAGCCTGGGCGGCAAGCCATTCGAATACTCCGTGCTCGGAACTGATCCCGAGCCGTGGAGCAGCGCGGACACCATCCTTGTTGCGTACACGATGTTCCTCAATCTCAACGACGAGCGGGCCGACCGCGACATTAAACGTGGCCTCGCGCACCGGGTGTTGCCCGAGGAAGTGTTCGCATTCATGTATCCGCAGGGCACGCCCTGGGATGCGCCATTGATGGGTGAACCACGCGAGACAGGGGCGATACCGTCAGCCAGTGTCCTCTCGATTCGCGGGGTCATCGATGACGCGCCTTTCGCCCGTGAGATCGGCAAACCCGATCTGCCGGGCAGCAACAACTGGGTTGTAAGTGGCGAGTTGACTGCGAGCGGTCGTGCGCTGACCTCCAACGATATGCACCTCGGGCTGTCCGTGCCAGGCATCTGGTACCAGGCGCGCCTGGTCGTCGAAGGCGAAGGGGCTCGCGACGTGACTGGTGTCGTTCTACCGGGCACTCCTTTCATCATCGGCGGCAGTAACGGCAAGATCGCGTGGGGCAACACCAACAGCTACGGTGACTGGACCGACGCGATCGTTCTGCAGCCGGGAACGAATGAAGGCACATACCGTAACGGTGATGACGAGATGCCGATAGTGGAGCACGTCGAAACCATCGCCGTAAAAGGTGGGGAGCCGGTCGACTACATCATTCGCGAAACGATCTGGGGCCCGGTGCACGATCGCATCGAATATCCCGATGGCGAGATTGCAGTCGCCTGGACGGCCCATGACCCTGAATCTCTGAACCTCAATCTTGTGCGTCTCGAGATGGCGTCCTCGGTAAATGAAGCTCTGGACATTGCCAATACGATGGGTGGGCCGCCGCAGAACTTTGTCGTTGGAGATGCCGGGGGCAATGTCGGCTGGACGATTGCCGGCCGCATCCCTGTCAGGTCCGGCTATGAACCCTTCCTGCCTGCGGACTGGAGCAACGGCGCGGGCTGGGCCGGATGGCTCGAGCCAGAGCACTATCCACGAGTCGTCAATCCGGAGTCGGGACGTATCTGGACGGCAAACGCCCGCGTCGCCGACGCTGAAGCACTGCATCTCATTGGTGACAGCGGCTACGATCTCGGCGCCCGCGCCAGGCAGATTCGTGACGCGTTGTTCGAGCAGGACAACTTCGATGCTGTCGCCATGCTCTCGATCCAGGTCGATGACCGCGCAATCTTCCTGGCTCGCTGGCGCGACCTCCTGCTGCGGGAACTGGATGCGTCCACTGCGGCGCAAGATCCGGACCTCGCTGAGTACCGACGTCTCGTCGACGAATGGATTCCGCGGGCTGTGCCCGAGTCGGTTGGCTACCGGCTGGTGCGCACGTTCAGGCTCGAGGTGCAGTCGCGAATCTTCCATGCACTGATGCAGCCAGCGCGCGATGCCTACGGCGACGATGTCGAGCTGCGTATCAGCAACCAGTTCGAAGGCCCGCTTTGGGCGCTCGTCACGGAGCAGCCCGAGCACCTGCTGCCAGGGCAATACGACACATGGCAGGGACTTTTCATCGATGCCGTGCGAGCCAGCATCGACTATTTCGACGAAAACTACGGCGGTCCGCTGGCGGACCGCACCTGGGGCGAGCGCAACACCGTGGCGATCCGGCATACACTGAGCGGGGCGATTCCGTTCTCGCACGGGTTCCTCGATATTCCTGACGAAGCCCTGGCCGGCGACGTCGACATGCCGCGGGCCCAGGGCAGGCACTTTGGAGCATCCCAACGATTTTCGGTGGCGCCAGGCGACGAACAGAACGGCATCATGCACATCCCGGCCGGGCAAAGCGGTCATCCGCTGTCCGAGTTCTATCGCAAGGGACACCGGGAATGGGCGGAAGGCAGGCCGAGCCCTTTCCTGCCGGGAGAGACGCAACATAAGCTGCTGCTGATCCCGGCCGAATAGCGGTAAGATACCGCGATGGCTGACAACAAGTTCACAGGAACAAGCACCTACGTCGCGACTGACGACCTGATGATGGCAGTAAACGCGGCCGTCACGCTCGAGCGCCCGATACTGATCAAGGGTGAACCCGGCACTGGCAAGACGCAGCTGGCTGTCGAAGTCGCGAAATCGCTCGGCAGGCCGCTGTTCGAGTGGCACATCAAGTCGACGACCAAGGCGCAGCAGGGGTTGTACGAATACGATGCTGTTGCGCGACTGCGCGACTCGCAGTTGGGGGACGACAAGGTCCACGACATCTCCAACTACATCGTGCGCGGCAAAATCTGGGAGGCGTTCGAATCAGATGTGCAGCCGGTGCTGCTGATCGACGAGGTGGACAAGGCCGACATCGAGTTTCCAAACGACCTGCTGCAGGAACTCGATCGCATGGAGTTTTATGTCTATGAGACCAAGCAGCTGGTCTCGGCGACACACCGCCCGATCATCGTCATCACGAGCAACAACGAGAAAGAACTGCCCGATGCGTTCCTGCGGCGGTGTTTCTTCCATTACATCAAGTTCCCCGATCCGGACACGATGGAGAAGATCGTCGATGTGCATTTCCCGAAGCTGAAGAAAGCGCTGTTGCGTGAAGCGCTCAACGCCTTCTACAAGGTTCGTGAAGTGCCGGGTCTGAAGAAGAAGCCATCGACGTCGGAGCTGCTGGACTGGATCAAGTTGCTACTGGCCGAAGATATTCCGCCCGAGGCGCTGCGCGCAGAGGATTCGCGCAAGGCAATCCCGCCGTTGTATGGCGCGTTGCTCAAGAACGAGCAGGACGTACACCTGTTCGAGCAACTCGTGTTTCTCGACCGGAGAACCGGTTCCTCGCAGTAGGATGCTGATTCCGTTCTTCTACCAGTTGCGCGACGGCGGCATGAAGACGTCGATCACGGAGTTGTTGACCCTGCTCGAGGCCATGCAAAAAGGTGTCGCAGGGCACAGTGTCGATGATTTCTATTTCCTCGCGCGTGCGTGTCTTGTCAAGGACGAGTCCAAACTCGACCTGTTCGATCGCATCTTTGCCAGTTACTTCAAAGGTGTGGAAGATTCTTTCGGCGACCTCCTGACCGAGATTCCCGAAGAATGGTTGCGTGCCCAGGCGGAGCTCATGTTGTCGGAGGACGAACTCGCACGCATAGAGGCCATGGGCGGTTTCGAGGAACTGATGAAGGCGCTCAAGGAAAGGCTTGAGGAGCAGGATGAGCGCCATGAAGGCGGTAACAAGTGGATCGGGACTGCCGGCACGTCGCCATTCGGGGCTTATGGCTACAACCCGGAAGGTGTTCGCATTGGCCAGGCGGGTTCGCGAAATCGCAGCGCCGTCAAGGTCTGGGACCGGCGCGAGTATCGTAACCTCGATGACACGGTCGAGCTCGGCACGCGCAACATCAAGGTTGCCTTGCGGCGCTTGCGCAAGTTCGCCCGCGAAGGTGCAGCCGACCAGCTCGACCTCGAAGATACGATCGACAAGACAGCACGGAACGCCGGCCTGCTCGACATTCGCATGGTCCCGGAGCGCCACAATGCAGTGAAAGTATTGTTGTGCCTCGATATCGGCGGCTCAATGGACGACCACGTACGCGTATGCGAAGAGTTGTTCTCCGCATCACGCAGCGAGTTCAAGCACCTCGAGTACTTCTATTTCCACAATTTCATCTACGAGAGCCTGTGGAAAGACAATCGCCGTCGTCATGCCGAACGAATCCCGACCGTCGACATCACGCACAAGTATGGCGCCGACTACAAACTGATTTTCGTTGGCGACGCTACGATGAGCCCTTACGAGATCGTGTATGCCGGGGGCAGCGTCGAACACTGGAACGAAGAGCCGGGTGCCGTGTGGATCAGGCGGCTGTTGAATACCTATCCGAAAGCGATCTGGCTCAACCCGGAACCGCGCAGCCGCTGGGACTACACACCGTCAATCAAGCTGACGCGTGAACTCATGGATGACCGCATGTACCCGCTGACGATCGCGGGCCTGGACGAGGGCATCAAGGCGCTGCATTAATGGTCGCGGCTGAAGCCGCTCCTATTCCTGTTCTGTTGCGCCCAGTTCCCTGAGGTCGGCGAGAACCTGCACGGAATGCTCGTCAGGTTTGACCTTTTCATAGTGCTTGGCAATCGTGCCGTCGGGGGCGATCACGAAGGTTTGCCGCTTGGCCACAGTCATGCCGAACATCTTCGTCTTCACGCCATAGGCCTCTGCCGCCTTGCCTTCGACATCGGCAAGCAACGGGAATGGCAAGCCGTGCTTCTCGGAGAACTTGGCATGGGAATCGACGTCGTCGAGGCTTACCCCGAGAATCTGCGCGTTAACCTTCTTGAAGGCGAAAATATTGTCGCGAAACTCGCAGGCCTCTGTCGTGCAGCCAGGTGTTTCGTCTTTCGGATAGAAATAGAGGACAACCCACTGGTCCCGGTAGTCTTCCAGCGAGTGCAATTGCCCGTCCTGGTCCGAAAGCTCGAATTCGGGCGCCGGATCGCCGACCGCGACCTGGTCTGCGGCGTTAACCGAGTAGCCCGGTATGACAAAAGACAGCAATATCAGCAGGAAACGTTTCATAGGGTTCTACCTCCGGCGCACACTATAATACGATTCTGGCAGCAACGAGCGGGATTTTACAAATCGTTACAACATCGAGAACGGACGGCACGCGCCGGCCAAATACGGCACTGGTCCTGCCGGGTGGCGGCGCGCGCGGCGCATTCCAGGTCGGCGTACTCAAGGCCATTGCCGAGCTGGTGCCACGCGGCACGCCGAATCCATTCGATGTCATAAGCGGCACCTCGGCCGGAGCAATCAACTCGGTTGTCCTGGCAAGCAAAGCCCGCCGATTTCGTGTTGCGGTAGCCGAACTGGACCGGGTGTGGGCCCATTTCCGTTGCGAGCAGGTATTTCGCACGGACAACTGGACGATGCTCAAGAGTAGCTTGCACTGGATGGCCTCGATCATCCTGGGCGGATACCTTGTTGGCACGCCGAAGTCGCTGCTCGACAATTCACCGTTACGCGCGCTGCTTAGCCGAAATATTCGTTTTCCGAGAATCGAGGACGCCATCGACTGCGGATTTCTCGACGCGGTGGCTGTGACCGCTGCCAGTTACGCGACCGCGCGCTCGACGTCATTCTTCGAGGCCGGCCGCGGCCACAAGGCCTGGTCAAGGACACGCCGGGTCGGCGTTGCGGGCAACCTGCATCTCGATCACCTGATGGCGAGTATCGCAGTGCCGATGATTTTTCCGCCGCAACTGATCGAAGGCAGTTATTACGGCGACGGCGCCATGCGTAATGCGACGCCGCTCAGCCCGGCCATTCACCTCGGCGCCGACCGGATTCTCGTCGTCGGTGTTCGCGACGAAACGGCCGACAAGCCGGCCACACCGGCGCAAAAGCCCGTGTATCCGAGCTTCGCGCAGATCGCCGGCTACATGCTCGATACCTTGTTCATGGATGGCCTGTACTCGGATATCGAGCGTATGACCCGCATCAACCAGTTGATTGACTCGGTTGCACCGGAGCACCGCACCGGGCCACTGCAGCGCATGCGTGCCATCGACACCATGCTGATTGTGCCGAGCGAGGATTTGCGCGTCATCGCGCATGAACATCGCCAACAACTTCCGTTCGCGGTGCGCTCATTGCTGCGCGGCATTGGTGGCCGGGGGCCGAGCGAGAATCGCCTGCTGAGCTTCCTGATGTTCGAGCAGGCGTACACGCGCGAGCTGATCGACCTCGGCTACAGGGATGCGATGAATGTCAAAGACGAACTGCTCGACTTCATCTCGGGCGCTGACGTGCCCCGACTGTTCGCTCCTACGTGGATCCGCAAGGACCTCAGTGCTTTCAGGTCCGACTGAGCGTGGCCAGGCGTAGTCGATCAGAGCAGTAAGGCTGCACCGAGTCCAAGGAACGCCATGTAGCCGATGACATCGGTTATGGTGGTCAGGACGACGCCGCCGGCGAGGGCAGGGTCGATGTTCATGCGCTTCAACGCCAGCGGGATAGTGAACCCGGCCAGTGCGGCGACAAACAGGTTGATGATCATTGCAGCACCGATGACACCACCGATTCGCCAGTCACCAAACCACAGGTAGGTGAATCCGGCGACGATGATGGCCCAGCCCAAGCCATTGAGCAGGCCCACCATCAGTTCCTTGCGCAGCACGGTTTGCACGTTTGCTCGATCGATCTGCCCGAGCGCAATTGCGCGCGTAATGATTGTGAGCGACTGGCTGCCCGCAACGCCGCCCATGCTCGGCACGACTGGCATGAGGACGGCAAGAAGAACAATCTTGTCGACTGTAGTCTGGAAAATGTCGACGACGGCGGCGGCCAGAAATGCCGTGAAAAGATTGATCCCCAGCCACAGCGCCCGGCGTGTCGCACTTTTCACGACCGGCGCAAACATATCGTCTTCTTCGTCGAGACCGGCTGCACTCATGAGCTGGTGCTCGGCCTCGTCGCGGATTACATCGACGACGTCGTCGATCGTAATACGGCCGACAACGCGGAAATCGTCGTCGACGACAGGCGCCGACAACAGGTCGCGGTGTTCGAATTCCCACACCACCTCGGTCGAGGACGTGTGTGCCGGGATGGGCTGGTTGTCGGTCGACATGACTTCTGCGACCAGCGTCTCTTCGTCCCGCGTGAGCAGGCGGGAAAGGTACAGAGAACCCTGGTAACGGTTGTCCCGATCCACGACGAATATCGAGTCAGTGCCGTCTGACATCTCGCCGCGCGCGCGCAGGTAGCGGCAGACTACTTCGAGCGTAACGTCTGGACGGACGGTCACGATGTCGACGTTCATCAGGCCGCCGGCGCTGTCCTCGTCGTAGGCCAGGACCTGGCGCAGACGGTCCTGGTCCTGGTCGTCCAGCGATTGCAGCACCTGCTGTGTGACCGTCTCCGGAAGATCGATCAGGAGGTCGGCGAGGTCATCGAGTTCCATGCCATCGAGCGCAGCAAGGAGCTCCTCATTTTTCATGTCCTCAATCAGGCCGTCACGAACCTCATCGGAGACCTCGACGAGAACATCACCCTCGTCATCGGGATCCACCATCTCCCAGATGACATTGCGCTGGCGATGCGGCAGGGCTTCGAGAAGGTGCGCTATTTCAGACGGATGCAGGCTGTGCACCATAGCGCGGGCGGCACGCATACGACCGCTCTCGAGCCGTTCGTGCAATAGCTGCAGGCTGGTCTGTGTGCTCTCTCTCGCGTCCATGGCGGGCACAGTGTACTTGAAATGGTGCGGCTGTCGCCCGCTGGAACGGGTGCGGCGCTCGCGCTACGCGCCGCTCAGCGGATGATTGCCCAGTTCGTTGTGGCGGGTCAGGACCTCATCGTGAACCTCGCGCAGGGCTGCTGCGAGCTTTTCGGTCATATAAACGGACCGATGCTGCCCGCCGGTACAGCCAATTGCGACTGTCAGGTAGCTGCGGTGCGCATCGTCGTATTCAGGTATCCAGCGCCGCAGAAAACCCAGGATGTCATCGCACATCTCGATGAAGGCCGGCTGGGCATCGAGAAAATCGGTGACTTCCTTGTCCTGCCCGGTCAGGCCCCGCAACTCGACCGTCCAGTAGGGGTTCGGGAGGCAGCGCATGTCGAAGACAAAGTCGGCATCGGCGGGAATGCCATTTTTGAAGCCGAACGACTCGATAAGAACGGACAGCTTGTTTGTCGCACGCCTGTCCACGCGCTCGCGAATCGTGTCAGCAAGCTCGTAAATACTGGTTCGCGACGTATCGATGATCAGGTCTGCCGCGTTGACGACGGCGGAAAGCAGTTCACGTTCGCGTTCGATTGCTGCGCGCAGGGCGCCGCCGTGCTTGGCCAGCGGATGCCGGCGGCGTGTTTCGCTGTATCGTTGCAGCAGGACATCGTCGCTCGACTGCAGGAACAGGAGTTCGGTGTGGATATCCTGTTCCTTGAGTTCCTCGATCAACTGCGGCAGCGATTCGAGGCTTTCCGGTCGGCTGCGGGCATCTACGCCGACCGCCAGTTGCTGCGCAGATTCACCTTCATTCGATGTCAGTTCCTTGATGACAGACTTGAGCAATGCGACCGGCATGTTGTCGACGCAGTAATAGCCGAGGTCTTCCAGCACGTGCAGGGCAACGGACTTGCCAGATCCCGACAGTCCGCTGACGATGATCAGGCGCATAGCGCCTCGTAAAGCTCTTTGCTCGAGTTCGCCGCTCGCATCCGGGCCCTCAGGTCCCGGTCGCTGAGCAGTTCGGCGATGCCGGAGATATTGGCGTAATCCGCCTGGTTGATTTCAGCGGGCACAATCAGGCCAAAGATCAGGTCGACAGGTTCGCCATCGGGCGCGTCAAACTCGACGGCTTCGGTCAGTTTTATGAGCGCACCGACACTGGAACCCAGTCCTGCCACCCGGCAATGTGGAAATGCGACCCCCTGGTCGAGGCTCGTGCAACCGAGCCGCTCGCGTTCAATCAGCCGGTCGAAAATTTCCTCACTGGCGATATCCGCATGAGACCGTACGAGCAATTCGCTGAGAATCTCGAGGCTGTGCTTCTTGCTGCGCGCATGCGCATTGCACAAGACATTATCGGGCTTGATGATTTCTTCGAGCAGCATTGAGTTTGGACTTTGTGCGATGCCCGCACGGCCACCTCGCCGTACGGGCAGAACACGGGGATCAGTACTTGATCTTGTGAGCTTCCCTGGCGCGGTGGTCACCGAGCTTTTCTTTGTATTTTCGTACTCGCCGTTCAAGCTTATCGACAAGGCCGTCGATAGCGGCGTACATATCTTCTTCTGTGTTGTCGGCGTAAATCGTACCACCGTTAACGTTGACGCGGGCTTCCGCCTTATGGCGCAGTTTCTCGACCGTTAGGACGCAGTTGACATCGGAGACGAGGTCAAAATGACGTTCGATTTTCTCGATCTTGGATTCAACATATCCTCTGAGTGCATCGGTAACTTCGATGTGATGGCCTGAAACATTGAGTTGCATAGTGTTCTCCAGTACTTCTAATTCTTCGGGATCAGATTACAGGTACCAAGGTCCTCCTCTGTGCAAGTTTAGCTTCGTTTTCTCATCATGCCGGGCGCACTCTGCGTTCGCTCGACGACGGGATGTTCATGGCTTCACGGTACTTCGCGACCGTACGCCTGGCAACTGTTATGCCTTCCTCGGCGAGGACGTTGGCAATTTTGCTGTCGCTCAGAGGTTTGGCGGGGTTCTCGGCGCCTATCAGCTTGCGGATCTTGGCTCGTACAGAGGTCGATGACTGGTCCTCGCCGTCCGCGGATGACAGGTGCGACGAGAAGAAATACTTGAATTCGAAAACACCGCGTGGCGTGTGCATGTACTTGTTGGTAGTGACACGCGAGATCGTCGACTCATGCATGCCGATCTCTTCCGCGACATCACGCAGGACCATCGGCTTCATTGCCTCGTCCCCATACTCGAGAAATGCGGTCTGGCGACTGACAATACAAGTGGCAACCTTCATCAGTGTCTCGTTGCGAATCTCGAGGCTGCGAATCAGCCAACGGGCTTCCTGCAACTGCGTGCGCAATACGGCGTGATCGCCGCTGCCGCGCAGCAGGCGCGCGTATTGCTGGTTCACAGACAGGCGCGGGATACCGGTTGGGCTGATCTCCACCTGCCAGCGATTGTCGATCCTGCGCACGAACACGTCGGGAATGACATACTCGGCCGCCGCCGGGCTAACAGCCAGGCCCGGCTTCGGGTTGCAGGCCTTAATCAGAGCGAGTGCATCGTGCAGTTCTTCGTCTGTCGTGCGCAGGTCGCGGCGCATTTCGCCGAAGCTCTGGCTGGCGATCAGATCCAGATGGTTACGAGCCAGCTCGATGGCGAGTTCCAGGCCCGGTGTCGAATCGTCCAGCTGTTGCAGTTGCAGGATGATGCACTCGGAAATGGATCGTGCACCGACACCGGCCGGGTCCAGTTGTTGCACGAGAGACAGCGCTTCCTGCACCTCGTTTAGCGTGAACCCGGACGTTACGTCGAGGCTGGTCAGGATGTCCTCGAGTTCGGCCTCGAGGTAGCCATCGTCGTTGATCGAGTCGACGATCGCCTCGCCGATCACTGCCTGGCGTGGCGAGAAGTGCTCCATCTCGAGCTGCCACAACAGGTGTTCTCGCAGCGTTTGCCCGGACTCGTCAGCAAAGTCATTGAAAGGGCGTCCCTCGCCGTTCCAACCGCCATCCTGGATGCGTTCGGCGGATTGTTGCTGCCAGTTGTCCTCGGCGCGGATGGTTTCTACTTCGGCTGTCGTTTCGGCGCTCGTCTGCGGCACATCGGGCAGATCCTCCATCTCGAGCATGATGTTCTCTTCGAGCGCGTCCTGAATCTGGGCGTTCAGGTCGAGCACGGGTAACTGCAACAGGCGAATAGCCTGTTGCAACTGCGGCGTCATAGTCAGCGACTGGCCGAGTTTTAGCTGCAGCGAAGGTTTAAGCATCAATTGTGTGCGCGAGGCGCGCTTGCCCGTTTACGATATGCCCAGTTTGCCTCAGAGCTTGAACTCCTGTCCGAGATACACTTCTCGAACATGATGATTTTCGAGAATCTCCTGCGGCGAGCCTGAAGCGATCAGACTCCCATCACTGAGTATATAGGCTCTGCCGCAAATTCCGAGCGTTTCACGGACATTGTGATCGGTGATGAGCACGCCGATGTCGCGCTCACATAAGTGCCTGATTATCCGTTGAATATCGAGGACCGAGATCGGGTCTACGCCGGCAAACGGTTCATCCAGCAACACGAACAGCGGGTTTGCGGCGAGGGCCCGGGCGATTTCGACGCGGCGTCGCTCGCCGCCGGACAGGCTGATGCCCAGGCTCGTACGGACGTGGCCGACATGCAGCTCGTCGAGCAATGTCTCGAGCTCTTCTTCACGGCCAGCCTGGTCGAGGTCGTCGCGATTCTCGAGGATGGCGAGAATATTCTGTTCAACCGTCAGTTTGCGAAAGATGGATGCTTCCTGCGGCAGGTAGCCGAGGCCGAGCTTCGCGCGCTTGTGCATGGGTTGTGCCGTCAGGTCCTGGCCATCGAGCAGGATCGTGCCGCTGTCGGCCGTTATCAGGCCGACGATCATGTAAAAGGCGGTTGTCTTGCCGGCGCCGTTCGGGCCAAGCAGTCCGACCACTTCGCCGCTCTTTATCTCGAGCGACAGGTTCTTGACGACTTTGCGGAGTTTGAAGCTCTTCGAGATATCCTGCGCGCTGAGGATACTCATCGTGGCTCGTCTCCCGAGTGGAGCTGTTCCTCGGTTGGCAGGTCCGCGTCTGCCGGCAACCGTTTTTCAATGTCCTCGGGGATGACCGTGATCTTGACCTTCTCGTCACCTTCGCCTGATGACTGGGCATTGATGCGCTGCTCGGCAATGTTGTACATCAGGTAGCTCGAGGAAATCTGGTTGCCGCCTTCGGTAATCACAGCCTCCCGGGAAAACTCGACAATACCGGCGTCGAGGTCGTACTTGAGGCGGCCGGCTTCGGCATAGGTGACTTCGTCGCTGTCCGCACGCCTGAGTTCAAACGTTGCCGGCGATCCTTCGATGATCGCGAGCCGCAGCTGCGTGTCCGCGAATTGAAGCTCTGCGGAATCACTTTCAATGTGCCCGGCATCAACGTCGATAACGACATTGCCATCGAAGTGCCAGACGCTGTCTTCGAAATCGATCTTGCTGGCGCGCCCTTCGTCCGCCTCGATGTTGGTGGTGCCCTGAGACAGGCGCAGACCCTGGAACATCATCATCGAACTCTTGCCGTCGTAGTCAGTTGAATCGGCAGCCAGCGTTATTGGTAAGCGCAGGTCTGCCGTCTGCGTGACGGCGATGCCTGGCAACAGGATAAGAGCGAGCAGGGTAGTAAGGTGCTTTGCCTTGTTCATGGCGCAAATTTGCCGCGGACGTTCGATTTGAGTTTCACCTGGTTGTCCCTTAGCGATGCTAGCATGCCGGTCGCCGTCAGACTGCGTTCGCCAATGCGAATCTGCACGCGGTCATCGGTCTCGGCCAGGAATTCTTCGGGATAGACGTCGAGGTACTGCGTTCGAATCTCGGTCTCGTTGCCGGAGAACCCCGCTCTGCTGACTGCACTGACGTGCCCCTCGAGCTGCACGCGCTGTTCGTCCGCGTAGATTGTCGCGGTGTCAGCGTTGACGCTCCATGGCACGTCGCTTTGCGGTGAGTACTTGATTTGCACATCAGTAAATGTGACCCGGTTGGAGCCGACTTGTTCTGCTTCGCGGGCCTGCAGCTCGTAAAGTAACCTGCCGTCTTCACCCGTGCCGAGTATGCGTGCGGACTTGAGGTAATAGCCACTGCGGGCACTGTCGAGTGCGGTGGTCTGCGTTTCTCCCTGGCCGTTCGGGCGCGACAGATACCAGCTTGCGAACGCTCCGGCGGCAAGCGCGCCAATAACCAGCATCTCGCGCGTCGAGACCACTAGCCGTCACCAGCCCCGGCTGCCAGCACGAGTTCGCAGACTTCACGTACTGCCCCGTGTCCGCCGCGCGCACGGGTCGTGTAGTCGCACTGCGCTTTGACCGCGTCGACTGCGTTCGCCACGGCGACGGAAAAGCCCGCGGCATTCAGCAGCGGCAAGTCGGGAATATCGTCGCCAACGAAGACGCACTGGTCGACGCTGATGCCGAGCTCGCTGGCGAGGTCATCCAGCGCGGCAACTTTGTCCTTGCAGCCCTGCACGACATGTTCGACACCCAGTTCCGCCATGCGACGCTCGACTGCGCCGGAGCTACGGCCACTGATTACAGCAACAGCGATGCCGGAATTGATCAGCTGTCGCACGCCGAAGCCATCCTGGGTATGAAACGCTTTGGATTCGACACCGTCATTCGACAGGTAAAAGCGGCCGTCGGTGAAAACGCCGTCGACGTCGAATGCGACCAGCCGTATCTGTCCGAGTATCTCGTTGCTCGTCTTCACATGATGCCTGCGCGGAATAGGTCGTGAATATTGAGTGCGCCGACGAGCCTGCCGTCGCCATCCGCGACGAGCAGCCCCGTGATCTTGTTCTCTTCCATCAGGTGCACGGCTTCGACCGCAAGCACGTCGGAGGTGATTGTCTTGCACTTGGTGTGCATGATCTCCTGCATTAACGTTTTGCGGACGTCAACGCCGGCGTCCAGGGCGCGACGCAGGTCGCCGTCGGTGAAGATACCGAGAATGACATCGTCGGCGTCTGCGACGGCGGTCATGCCCAGACCCTTCTGGGTCATTTCGATCAGGCCCTCCTGCAAAAAGACGTCGGGTGTAACCTTGGGTACTTCCTTGCCCGTTCGCATGACATCCTCGACGCGCAGCAACAGGCGCTTGCCCAGGCTGCCGCTCGGATGCGACATGGCGAAGTCTTCCGCCGTGAAGCCACGGATTTTCAGCAGCGCAACCGCCAGTGCGTCGCCCATTGCAAGAGTCGCCGTAGTGCTCGCCGTTGGCGCCAGGTTGAGCGGGCAGGCCTCCTCGCTGACGCTGACATCGAGGTGCACGTCCGCGGCCTGTGCCAGTGTCGATTTGGTCTTGCCTGTCATCGAAATCATTTTTGCGCCCATGCGTTTGACGAGCGGCAGGATTGTCAGCACCTCATCGGTTTCGCCGGAATAGGATACGGCCAGCAACACGTCCTGGCCCGTGATCATGCCGAGGTCACCGTGACTGGCTTCGCCGGGGTGCATGAAGAAAGCAGGTGTTCCGGTGCTCGCCAGCGTGGCGGCAATCTTGTGGCCGATATGGCCGGACTTGCCCATGCCGGTTACGACGATGCGGCCGGGCGTATCGATGCAAAGTTCGCAGGCGGCGGCAAAGTCTGCATTGAGACGCCCGCGCAGCGATTCGACGGCGCGCGACTCGATGTCAAGCACTTCGGCGGCAATTGCAGTGAGTTCGTCAGGAGTCAGATCGAGCGGCATTAACGGCCCCAGTCGTCCGTGTCATCCCGCTATTCTAACGTTTTGCAGCACCACGTAGGTATCGTAAGCAATAAATGCCACCAGGAGGGCGCCGCCCTCTATCCGGGACAGTTCGCTCTTGCCATCGTAGTCATAGGTCATTGCAAACAGGACCAGCGTGAATGCGACCATGACGAAGATGTGCAGCGACAGGACCGACGGCGCCATCGGGCTGGGCGCAATGACGGCGGCGACGCCGACGACGGCAAGCATATTGAAGATGTTCGAGCCGACAATATTGCCGATTGCCAGTCCGTATTCGCCTTTCATGGCGCTGACCAGGGACACGGCAAGTTCAGGCAGGCTCGTGCCGAGCGCGACGAGCAGTATGCCGATTACGACCTGGCTGACGCCAAGCGCTTGGGCGATGTTGAGGGAACCATCGACGAGCAAGTGTGCGCCGAGCAACAGCGTGCCGAGGCCGAGCACAAACCAGAAGACTGCCATCGGCATCGACACATCCTCGGGGATCTCCGCTTCGTAGTCGTGCTTGATCGGGTCGGACGGCGCCGTGCGCAGCCCCAGGCGCGCCAGCCAGATCATGACGATCACCAGGCCGGTCAGCATTACGATACCGTCGATACGGCTGACGTTGGAATCGAGGAACAGGGATACGGTCAGGAGGGTAACGGCCAGCAGCGCAGGCATCTCGCGACGCAGCGTGGCGGAACGGAGCTGGATTGGCCGGATTAGCGCCACCGAACCCAAAACGAGACCGATATTGGCGATATTTGAGCCGATCGCGTTACCGTAGGCGAGGCCCGGCTGGCCGCGAATCGATGCGTCGATCGAAACGAGAATTTCCGGAGCCGACGTCGCGAAAGCGACGACGGTGAGGCCGATCATCAGCGGGCTTATGCCCAGATTCCTGGCGGTCGCGGCGGCGCCGTGCACAAACCGGTCCGCGCCCCAGATCAGAAGGACAAGGCCGGCAAGGACGATCAGGAAATTTGCGAGCATAAAACCGGGGCAATTTGAGCCAAGCCGGCTATCATACACAATCACTGCACTGCATTGGGAAGCAGCAGTTATTCCCGGTACACTGCGCGCCCCAACGCAAAACGAAGCACCTGACAACATGGACCCGGATGAAATTGGCAAACTGATCGACGCGGCATTTGATGGCGCCACGGTCAAGGTCGCGGGCGACGGTGCCCATTTCGAGGCACTGGTGGTCGCCAGCGAGTTCGAAGGTTTGCGTACGCTCGCAAGGCACCAGCTCGTCTACAAGAGCCTCGGCGAACTCGTTGGCAACGAAATTCATGCGCTGTCGATCAAGGCGCTGACGCCGGGCGAGTGGCAGGAACAGGCAGGCAACCCGCTTGGATAAATTGCTGATACAAGGCGGCGCCCGGCTGCAAGGCAAGGTGCAGATCTCGGGCGCCAAGAACGCGGCGCTGCCGATACTGGCAGGTACGCTGCTGGCCACCGAGCCTGTCACGGTACGGAACGTGCCGCACCTGAGGGATGTTACGACGACGCTTTCGCTGCTGCAGATGATGGGCGCGCAGGTGACGGTTGACGAACAACTCAACGTCGAGGTTGACGCCAGCGAAGTCAATCGGCGGGAAGCGCCCTACGAACTCGTCAAGACGATGCGTGCCTCGATTCTCGTGCTGGGCCCGCTGGTGGCCCGGTTTGGGGAGGCGGACGTCTCATTGCCTGGCGGTTGCGCCATCGGCGCACGCCCGGTGAACCTGCATGTTGCCGGCCTGCAGGCGATGGGAGCCAATGTTTCTGTCGAGAATGGATTCATCAAGGCGAGGTCGAAGCGCCTCGAAGGCGCGCATATCGTCTTCGACACGGTGACGGTTACCGGTACCGAAAATCTTCTCATGGCCGCTGTGCTGGCTGACGGCGAGACGGTGCTCGAGAACGCCGCGCGCGAGCCCGAGGTAACGGATCTCGCGAATTTCCTGATTGGCATGGGCGCGAAGATTGAAGGCGCCGGGACCGGGACGATCACGGTGCAGGGCGTCGAAACGCTGGGCGGTACGGATTATTCGGTGCTACCTGACCGCATCGAAACCGGTACCTACCTCGTCGCCGCCGCAATGACGGGTGGACACATAAAGGTCACCCACACGGCGCCGGATACGCTCGAAGCGGTGCTGATCAAGTTGTCCGAGGCCGGGGCCAGGATAACGACGGGCGATGACTGGATCGAGCTTGATATGGCCGGCAAGCGGCCGCACTCGGTCGACATCCGCACCGCACCATATCCGGCGTTTCCAACCGATATGCAGGCGCAATTCTGTGCGATGAATGCGGTTGCGGACGGGACCGGCACGATTACGGAAACCGTGTTCGAAAACCGTTTCCAGCACGTGCTCGAGCTACAGCGCATGGGCGCCGATATTCAGCTCGAAGGTCACACGGCCATTTGCACCGGCGTGGAAAAGCTGACCGCCGCGCCCGTCATGGCGACTGACTTGCGAGCATCAGCCAGCCTGGTTCTTGCTGCGCTGGCTGCGGATGGAGAAACGCTGGTCGATCGCGTGTATCACGTCGATCGCGGATACGAACGCATCGAGGAGAAGCTGCGTCAGCTGGGCGCGACTATTCGACGTACCCCGAACGCTCCGTCGCGATAACCGTGACGGTAACCCGCTGGCGGTTGCGGATGACGACGACCTCGACCTCGTCCCCGGGACTCGTGCCGGCCACCAGCAGTTGTGCCTGCCGTTGCGAATAGATCGGTTCGTCGTTGATCGCGACTATGACGTCCCCGCGCAGCAGCCCGGCAGCTTGTGCGGGACTGCCTTCGAAGACCTCGTCCAGCAGTATCCCGACATTTTCCTCGATGCCATGCGCCTCGCGCTCGAGGCTGGTCATGTCATCCGGGCGGAAGCCGAGATAACCGCGGATGACCCGCCCGTGTTCCCGGATCTCGGCAACAACACCGCGAACCATATCGACAGGGATCGCAAATCCGATGCCCTTGCCCTCGGCGTTCGGGTCCTGGGTGAGTACTGCCGTATTAACGCCGACAAGCTCACCCCTGACGTTGATCAGCGCGCCGCCCGAGTTGCCGGCGTTGATCGCGGCATCGGTCTGGATGAAATTCTCGAATGACGCGAGGTCGAGCAGGCCGCGTCCGGTGGCGCTGACGATGCCCTGCGATACCGACTTTGTCAGGCCGTAGGGATTGCCGATCGCCAGGACGACGTCACCGACGCGCAGGTTGGCGGAGGTACCCAGAGGAATGGCGGGCAGGGTGCCGAGGTCGACCTTGAGCAGGGCGAGGTCGGTCTCGGCATCGACACCGACAACCTGCGGTACGGCCAGCTGCCCATCGGACAACTGCACACGGATTTCGGCGGCTTCGGCGACGACATGGAAATTGGTGACGAGGTAGCCCTCGGGGTCGATAACGACTCCCGAACCGAATGCAGTTTCAATGCGAAAACGGGTGCGCTCGTCGGTGGCTCCGGAGTAGGCGACAAGGCGTTTGACATAGACATTGGCGACGGCCGGTGCGCTGATTTCAACGGCGCTCGCATAGCTCGCGGGAGCGCCACCGCCGATTGTTGGCAGGAGATCGGGACGAAGCAGCACGACGAGGAACGCAACCGCCAGGCCAACGACGATTGACTGCAGGACGAACAGCGCTGCGGATTTTATTCCCGCCAAACTATATTCCCTTGAAAATCAGTTGCATTGGGCACTTGGCTAGCCAATCTGGATGTTGCGCGTGTATAATGCGCGCCAGTTAAGCACTACGGTCCGGCCCAGTCGTCATCCTGACGCCAAACCGGGCTTGCTGCAAATCTACAAGTATCGATACAAAGCATAATAAACGCGCTGAAAAAGAGGCCTGAAACCAACCTTTTATCAGCCGGGCGTATGGGAGTGCCTGATGAACGAGGACGACGTTGATCGCCTGGATCGCAACAGACGTCATTTTCTGACCGTAGCAACCGCAGTCGCCGGGGCCGTTGGCGTCGGTTTTGCCGCTGTTCCGTTCCTGTCTTCATTGAAACCAAGCGCACGGGCGCAGGCCCTTGGTGCACCCGTTGAGGTACCGCTCGGTTCGATGCAGCCCGGGGAAATGGTGCGCGTAATCTGGCGTGGCCGACTGGTGTTCGTGCTGCGGCGTTCCGAAGAGATGCTGGCCAGGTTGCAGGAGTCGGTCGACAATCTCCGCGACCCGAATTCCGAGGTGGTCGAGCAGCAGCCGGACTATGCGGCCAACGAGACCCGCTCCGTCAGGCCCCAGTATCTCGTCGTCGAAGGGTCGTGCACGCACCTTGGCTGTGCGCCACTCGAGGATTTTGACGTCCGGCCGAGCGAGAACTGGAACGGGGGCTTCTTCTGCCCCTGCCATGGTTCCAAGTTCGACCTGGCGGGTCGCGTATACAAGGGTGTTCCGGCGCCCACCAACCTGCGGGTTCCTCCGTACCGGTTTGTCAGGGATGACCTGATCCTGATCGGGCAGGACACGGGAGCAGCGTAATGGCAAGAATCGAAGCAGAGGTTGGCAAACCGCAGGGCGGTTTCATGAAGTGGATTGACGATCGTTTCCCGTTGACGGAAACGATGAAAGCGCATGCCACCGAGTATTACGCCTCGAAGAACTTCAACTGGTGGTACATCTTCGGCGTCCTGGCGACAGTCGTGCTCGTCATTCAGCTCGTCACGGGCATCTTCCTGACGATGAATTACAAGCCGGCGGCCGCAGACGCGTTTGCGTCGGTCGAGTACATCATGCGCGACGTCGAGTGGGGCTGGCTCATTCGCTACATGCACTCAACGGGCGCGTCGTTCTTCTTTATCGTCGTCTACCTGCACATGTTCCGCGCGATGCTGTATGGCTCTTACAAGAAGCCACGCGAGCTGATCTGGATCATCGGTATGCTGATCTTCTTCGTGCTGATGGCCGAAGGCTTTGCCGGCTACCTGCTGCCCTGGGGACAGATGTCCTACTGGGGTGCACAGGTGATCATCTCGCTGTTCGGCGCGATCCCCTGGGTCGGCGACTCGATCGTCGAATTCATTCGCGGCGATTACTCGATCTCCGACATCACGTTGAATCGTTTCTTTGCGTTGCATGTCATCGTGTTGCCACTGGCCCTGATAGCACTCGTCTTTGTCCACATCGTGGCGTTGCACCACGTGGGTTCGAACAACCCTGACGGCATCGAGATCAAGGACCACAAGGGACCGGACGGTGTGCCGCTGGACGGCGTACCGTTCCATCCTCACCACACGTCAAAAGACCTGGTCGGCATCATCGTCTTCCTGATGCTGTTTACCGGTGTTGTGTTCTTTGCGCCGGAAATGGGCGGATTGTTCCTTGAGCACGCCAACTTCGAACCGGCCAACATGACGGCGACGCCGGAACACATTGCGCCGGTGTGGTACTACACGCCGTACTACGCGATCCTGCGTGCCGTGCCTGACAAGTTGTGGGGCTTTATCCTGTTCGCGATTGCGGTGCTACTGCCGTTGTTCCTGCCGTGGCTCGATCGTTGCCGCGTCAGGTCGATTCGCTACCGTGGCTGGATGTACAAGACCGCGCTGACGATCTTCGTCATTTCGTTTATCTCGCTCGGATACCTGGGCCTGAAACCGGCAGAGCACATTTACGTGATACTGGCGCGGATATTCTCGTTCCTCTACTTCATGTTCTTCCTGTTGATGCCGTACTACACGAGTATCGACAAGACGAAACCCGTTCCTGACAGGGTGACCTAGAATGGATAAGTCGAAAATGCTGCGTACGGTTACTGCCATTGCCACAATGTTCTTTGCCACGCAGGGGTTTGCCGCAGGTGGTGGCGTTCTCTGGGAGGCTGAAATCGAACCGGGCAACATTGCCTCGCTGCAGCGTGGCGCACGCAACTTCATGAACTATTGTTCCGGTTGTCACTCGGCGCAGTACGTGCGCTACAACACGATTGGCAAGCACCTCGAGTTGTCTGAGGAGCAGTTGATCGAAAACCTGATGTTCAACGCCGACAAGACCTTCGAGCCGATCAGAGCCGCGATGCCCTCCGAGGACGCTGCGCGCTGGTATGGCACGGCGCCGCCGGACCTGTCATTGATGGCACGGGCCAGGGGTGCAGATCACATCTACACGTTCCTCAAGGGCTTCTATGTTGATCCGGACAGCCCGACCGGTGTCGACAACGTCAGGCTGCCCGGCACCAGCATGCCGCACGTGCTGTGGGAACTGCAGGGCTACCAGGAAGCCGTGTTTGCCGAGCATACGGAAGATGACGTAACTACTTACACATTCGAGCATTTCGAGCCGATTACATCCGGATCGATGGATGAAGAGGACTATGACAATTTCGTGCGCGACACGGTCAATTTCCTCGTCTTTATTGCCGAGCCCATTCGCAGCGACCGTCGTGTCATCGGCACGTGGGTGATCATCTACCTGATCGTATTCTTCGTAATCGCCGCTATGCTCAAGAAACAAATCTGGAAGGACGTGAAGTAATGGCTGTTATTTCAAACCGACGCTCCGTCATGACGCTTTTCTCGCGTCCCACGGACATTCACAGCCATCGTACGCGTCTCGTACTCGCTGAGAAAAACATCAACATCGAGATTGCGACGGTTCTTGGCAACGATTTGCCTGAGGACCTGATGGATCTGAATCCATATCACACGGTGCCGACGCTGGTTGACCGTGACCTGACGCTCTACGACTCACGCGTCATCATCGAGTACCTCGACGAACGCTTCCCGCATCCGCCGTTGATGCCGGTCGATCCGGTCATGCGTGCACAGTTCCGCCTGGCGCTGTTCCGCATCGAGACTGACTGGTATTCCCTGGCCGAGGAGGCTGAAGGCGCCAATGAAGGCAAGCTCAGCACGAAGTCGCGCAAGCTGTTGCGTGAGAGCATCCTGCAGAGCACTGAACTGTTCGGCGCGAAGCCATACTTCCTCAGCGACGAGTTCTCGCTCGTCGATGCGACGATCGCACCGATTCTTTGGCGCTTGCCTGTTTACGGCATCGACCTCGGTAGCCAGGCCGAGCCGATCGAGGAATATATGAAACGCGTATTCGCGAGGCGCAGTTTCCAGCAGGGCCTGACCGAACTCGAGCAGGAAATGCGCCTGTAAAGAATGTCGTCGCTGCGTTATGTCACAATAAAAATCCCGGGCTCAAACTTTGATAAGCTTGGGAAATAAATGAAGCTGGACTGGCAAAGTTGAGCAACCCAAGCCGTTCAAAACGACCGTACCTGATTCGTGCCATGCACGAGTGGATGGGCGACAACGGTCACACACCGCATATCGTCGTTGATGCCTCCGTTGATGGCGTAAACGTGCCACGCGAGCACGTGAAGGACGGCAAGATCATCCTCAATATCAGCGAAACTGCTGCACACAATCTCAAGCTGACCAACGACGCCGTCAGCTTCCGTGCGCGCTTCTCTGGTGTGCCATTCGATGTCTGGGTACCGATGAAGTCGGTTCTCGGCATTTACGCCCGCGAAACAGGGCAGGGCATGATCTTCTCGCACGACTCCGATTCCTCGGAACAGAAGGTCGGTGGCTCGGATATCGAGTCGACGAAGTCGCGGCCTCACCTCAAAGTCGTCAAGTGATTCGGTAAACTGGTCAACCTATGGCCGCCTACATCGGATATTTCCTGCTGGGTGCAGGAATACTTTTATTCCTATTCACGTGGTTCAACAGGTCGCGCAAGTCGATGCCCCTCATGTTCGCAGCCACTATAATGGTCATGGGCGGCCTGGTGATACTTCAATATCTCGGTAGCGAAACGCCGGCCTTATAGGGACAGCTGTTACCAATGTTGATTTTCAGGGTCTTGTTGCTGGCCGTCATCCTGGCGGGCTGCGGAAACACCGCCGATCCGTCAGCCAAATACCAGTACGTCGGCACTTACGAACACTTCGCCACGCCCATGGGGAGTTCCGTCAGTGTCCTGATGGCCGATGGTGAAAAGATCAAGATCGTGCCTGTTGACGACACCAGCTACATCAACATACCGGTGACTGAAGGCATTCCCGAAATGCGGATTTCGGGGACGTATGGAATAAATGGAGAGGTCGATACATCGTTTTCTGCGAGCGGCGGTGTGTTCCTCGTCAGGGAGATCGAGTATCTCGGTGGCGGTCAGGATCCCGTCGACACCCGGAACTACCCGATGTTGCCGGATTTCTTCACTGTCGACGGCAACATCCAGGGACCACTTACATTGTCCGAGCTTCAGATTCAGTTCCCTGATTCACTCGCTCGATACTTCAATGACGAAGACCGCGAGTGCTTTTATAAACAAGTTGAATCTCGCGCCGCTGACCTCGGCGACCCCGCGACTATGGCTCCCATCAGGCGCGTACTGATTGCCAAGAGCCAGCAAGATTGGGAAGAGATGACAAACGTGGACAAGCGTCTGCAACTGGCGCGTTACGTGACGAGCATGGCGCTCAGTGTTTGCTGACTTTGCTACGCCAGTAATGATGCCAGCCAGTGCGTAAAGTTCACCCACGCGTCGGTGAACTGAAGTGGCCCGCGAAAACTCGAAATTGTAATAACAGCGGCGCCCATCAGATAGACGGCATGAACCGCCTTGTACCTGGCGAAGTCATATGCCATGGCGAGCAGGACTGGCGCAAGCCAAAGCATCAGATTAATGATATGAAATTCCACGCCGGCAACCCCAAGGCGACTGGTAAACCTTGCGGTCGAGGCAATCAGGATGCTGCTTGCGGCCACCACCATGAGCCGCTTGTGTAATTCAGGTTTCTTCCTGTAGTAGGCAGCAGCGCCAAAAAAGGCAGAGAACAGGATCATGTCCGTGAAAGGAAAGATGCCCGTGTGCTTTACTTGTTCTATCCCGCCTTCCTCGAGTTTGGTCGCGAAGCGGACGACGGTCGTAACGATTCCGACAATGACTACGCCACAGCCGTAAACAAGCCCGAAGTTGCCGAGTTTTCTGTGCAGCGCAATCTTTCCGGTAGCCACCAGGAGGCACTGGACGATGAACAGTGCAAGCCACCCGACATACACGGCCGCATGCCAGTGAATCACCGCTTGTTTGTCGACACCGCCGGCAAGCAGCGGCCGGAAATAAATCGGCCAGAAACCAATCGTCGCCAAAACGGCAAGCAGGAAACCTAGCGCGAGATAGAATCGCCTGACCTCGGCCAATGATTGCTTTGTGTGAGAAAAACTGTTGGCCACATCAACCTCTATTTGAAGAGACCCACTGAGCTCATTTATTGCGCCAATGCCAGTCGTTGAGAATATACCGAAAGGCAGGCCTTCTACAGCCGGGAGTCGCCGGGACGGAACGCGTCCTTGATCCAGTCGATGGTAACTTCGCCATTTTCATTGGCGTCAATGGCGACGACGTCAAAGCGCATTACGGAATTGGCGTACTGGGATCGTTTTGAAACGTATAGTGCGGCAGTCCGGATCAACTTGCGTTGCTTGTGAATGTCGACGGTCAGGCCGGCGCGTGAAAACGATCCGGGGCCGCGAAAGCGAACCTCGACGAATACGAGGCAACGGCCGTCCCTGGCGACGAGGTCTATCTCGCCAAGACGGCAGCGGAAGTTTTGTGTGACGGGTACGATTCCCCGCTGTTTCAGGTACTGCCCGGCGATACGTTCGGCATCGAATCCTACAGTTCGCGTGTCGACTCGGGCCACGCTTCCTCGTCCGCGGCGTCGGGTAACAGCAGTTCGCCGTCGCCACTGATGTCCTTGATGGGCCCGCCGATGGCGTCAATGTCGGGCAGGGCGACGGCTTCACCCCTCTGGAATTGCGCCCAGGCCAGTTTGCGACGAACGCGACCGTCCTCATCGAGATAAAGCCTGCCGGTTGCACCGTCGATTTCCGGCATGGGCCCGGAACGCGCGGCGAACAATGCAGCGATCAGCTGGTATGCGTCATAGCCCATCGCATGCAGCCGGCCGAGGCGACGTTCGGCGGGCCAGTACTCGTCGTAAACCGGCGGCAGGTCCTGGATCCAGCTCTGCGGGGCGATGATCCAGGGTGTATCGGCAAACATGATGCCATTGAGGTCTGTGTTGGATCGCCCGTCCATGGCATTGATCGACGACGTCGAGTAAACAGGAAGGTCACCCGAGTAGTGGAACTTGAGCTGCGATTTGAGCAGCCGGCCCGCAGGCGCGTCGGCAGCGAGGAAGATAAAACCGCTGTCCTGGCGGCGGCGCGGATCGAACTGCAGCGGCACGCCGAGGTTGGCGCGCAATCGCTGGTAGCGGCGCACACTGCCGGATAACGCCATCAGGTCTTCGATCGTGTTTGAGAAGTCCTGGATACCGGGCGTGTACATGCGGTAGTCGAGCAAGGTTCCGCCAAGAGCCGAAAATTCTTCATCGAAACTGCGCAGCACGCGCTGGCCCCAGTCGTTGCTGGGCACAAGCGCCAATGCCCGAACGTGGCCATCGGCAATCGCACGTGCCGCGGCTGAGCGGGCCTCGTCTTCCGGCGCGAGTGCAAACTGGTACAAACCTGGCGGCGCCAGCGTTTCGTCGGGCAAGTAGTTCAGTGTCAGCACCGGAACCGGCACGAGAATGTCGTTCGCCAGTTCAACGACGTCCGTGGTCAGCAAAGGTCCGATAACGAATTCGGCTCCGTCTGCGACCGCGGCTGCGTAGGCTGCGCTTGCACCGCCTTCGCTGTCGACGTCATAAATGCGCAGCTTCTGCTGGTCTTCGAGGCCGGCGGCGGTTGAGAAGTAAGCACCGAGGAATCCATTCTGGATCGCGTTGCCGGCGGATGCCCAACGGCCGGTCAAAGGCAGCAGCAATGCGATCTGCCGCGGGTAGTCCATCGTCAGTTCATCGGGCAGGCCGAGTTCATCGATGATTGTCATCGCCGGGTGGCCGGGATTGGCGTCACGCCAGCGCACCGCACCATTGATCCAGCCAATGCCCTGTTGCCCGGTCGATGCGGCCAGCGAACCGATCTCGAGCCAGCCACGCACTTCGTCGTCGAGTGTCATGTCGGCGCCTTCGCGCAGGTCCGTCGGATCACTGAGCAGCAGCCCTTGCCACAAGTGCTTGCGATTGCGCTCGATGCTGCGGTTGCCGGAGAGCTGTGACTCGCGCCGCATCATCAGCTCGACCGCGCGGGCCGGATCGCCCAATTGCAGCCAGGCGTCTGCGCGTAACGCGTCGACACGCAGGCGGCGGGTTTGCGTCAAAGGTCGTCGACTCATTGACTCCAGCGTGCGCATCGCCGCGTCGGCTTCGCCCGCATACAGTTGCAGGGCGGCGGAGTTGGTATCCCACAGGTCCCTTGGGTCGCCACTCGGCGGCTGCGAAACTCCCGTGAAAACTGACCGCGCGCGCTGCACATCGCCCGCGTCGAGCCATTGCTCAACAGCCATCAATGTAAGGCGGTCGCGTTCGTACTGCGAGGCCTCCATGGCAAGCCCCATGTACATGCGTGCGGCTTCGTCATGGTCACCCGCCGCAGCGAGGCGCTGGGCGCGATTCTCACCGGGCACGCCGCCGGTCCCGCCCGGTGTCGCACAAGCGCCAAGAAACAGTGACACGACGGCAAGCAGCGCAATGCTTGCCACGGAGCTTCGTTCACGGGCACGATGTCTGAAATTTGTCATAGCCTAAGCACTTCACAGGGTCATCGAGGGACAATGAGCGGCACACTCTTCATCGTGGCAACGCCTATCGGCAACCTCCAGGACCTTTCGCCGCGAGCACGCCAGACGCTCGCAGACGTTGATCTCATTGCCGCCGAGGATACCCGCCACACCGGGCGATTGCTATCGCATTTCGGCGTGAAAACACGCCTTTTGGCGCTGCACGATCACAATGAAGCGGATCGCATTGCTACTGTCGTAGGCAAACTCGAGGCCGGCAAATCGGTTGCACTGGTAAGCGATGCCGGCACCCCGCTTATCAGTGACCCTGGCTATCGTCTAGTGCAGGCCGCGCACGAGGCCGGCATTACGGTGTCGCCGATACCTGGGCCATCGGCATTAACCGCGGTCCTGTCGGCGGCAGGTCTGCCGACCGACAGCTTTTGCTTCGAGGGATTTCTGCCGGCGAAAAAGAAGGCTCGTTGTGATGTGCTGGCCGGGCTGGCGGGCGAGCAACGCACGATGGTCTTCTATGAATCGGTCCATCGTATCGGGGAGTGCCTCGACGACATGATTGATGCATTTGGGAAATCACGCCGGGCGTGTGTTGCGAGAGAAGTGTCAAAACTGCATGAGCAACTTGTACTCGCGTCGCTCGCCGAGTTGCGGGACCAGGTCACGGCGGGCGACATAAAGGCAAAAGGGGAGTTCGTCATCGTTGTCGCGGGTGCAGAGAATGCTCGCACCGGGTCTACGGATGTCGACGTGCTGCTGCGCGAGTTAGCCGGCAAATTGCCGGACAAGGAAGTGGCCAGGATCCTCGCCCGGGCAACCGGCGCAAAACGGAACGCCGTATACCAGCATCTTATCGATATCAAGACACATGCTGGTGATGGCGGCGGCGACGCGACGTAAACAGTGAACGTGCTGCGAATGCGATGATGATCGCTGCCAGGACGTGCCGATACTCGGCGGCTGGTCCTCCCGTAAGTTCTGCAAGGGCGTTCCAGGACCAGAGCAGGGCGACACTGACTGCCGCGAACAGTGCAACCGCAAAGGCAACAAGTCTTGCCGAGATGCGTTTCATCTGATTGCTCCTATTTGAGTTGGTCGTAAAGTGATGTGAGCGTCTCGCGAGTCACGTCGAGTGCTTCCGCGGAAATTCCCGCGAACAACTTGTCGATCTCCGCCGTTTCGTTACGACGGATCTCGGCAAAGCTCTTGCGCCCGAGTTGGCTCAGGGCGATCAAGCGTGAGCGCTTGTGCTTCGGGTTGGTGGTGCTTGTCAGCAGGCCGCGCTGCAACAGGCTGTTCACCGTGACCTGCACATGTTGACGAGAGACCTGGTAACGCCTCGCGATGTCCGGCACCGACAGTTGCTGTTCGGGGTACAGGAATTCCATGACGGCGCGGTCGGCCGCCGAGAGCCCCGATTCCTCGAGGTAACGGTCGGCCGCAGTGGCCATGCCCCGGAAGACACGCCGAATCAGCCAGGTGATTTCATAGGCCTGTTCGTTACTCATCACTTCGCTCCAAAATGACAATTTGATTGTCAAGATAGACAATGACAATTTAGTTGTCAACAGTTTCGTGTACAATGCGCCTCCCGAGAACTCAGGAGTCGGCCAGGCAATCGCTGTAAGCCTTTGTTTACAGAGGAAAGTCCGGGCTCCTTCGGACGAGGCGCCAGGTAACGCCTGGGGGGTGCGAGCCCACGGAAAGTGCCACAGAAAATATACCGCCGGCTTGCCGGTAAGGGTGAAAAGGTGCGGTAAGAGCGCACCGCGCGACTGGTAACAGTTCGCGGCACGGTAAACCCCGCCTGGAGCAAGACCAAATAGGGAAGCAGGGCTTAGGCCCGCCGCCGGTTCCGAGCGTGCTTCCGGGTAGGTTGCTTGAGGCAGTCGGTGACGGCTGTCGCAGATGAATGATTGCCCACGACAGAACCCGGCTTATTGCCGGCTCCTGATTTCTCGTCTCCGAACTGGGGTCAGAGCCCCAGGGCTCTGACCCCTTTTAATTCTTTAATTTCAATGGCTTATTGACTTTTCTGCCGATTCCGGCGGACAATAGATGTGAGTTGCGCAAAAAGGAAATTGAATACCTCGAAACTGGCTACTGTCGCTGTTTGCCGACCCATTTCTCACAGCGTATCGAGAAAGCATCTGTAACCCACTGAAAAGCCTAGCGCGACAGCTGCCACAATTTGCCCGATTTGGGCCACTCAAAAGCCCCTAAGTCCCTGTACAACAACAAATAATTGCCAGGGCTTATTGACGCTCCTCTCGCCCCGACCTTATAGTGTCGAAAAGTGGGTAAAAGTGGGAGGAAATGGGCTTCCTGCCCAGGATTCGCGCCAGAAGAGCGAAACCGGGGTTGTCCAGACCATTGTGTTTCGAGGGGCCACGAAAGTCTCGTTGGACGCCAAAGGGCGTATGGCAATACCGACCCGGTATCGGGAGCGGCTGGCCGCCCGTTGTGATGGCCAAATCGTTGTCACCGTCGACAAGGACCATTGCCTGCTCGTCTACCCGCTACCCGACTGGGAAGAACTTGAACGCAAGCTCGTTCGCTTGCCGAGCATGAACAGAACCGCACGCAACATCGTGCGCATCATGGTCGGTTACGCCACCGAGGTTGATATGGACGGCAGCGGCCGAATTCTCGTGTCGCGCGAATTGCGTGATTTCGCGGGGCTCGAAAAAGCCGCAATGCTCATTGGACAGGGCAACAAGTTTGAACTTTGGGATGAAGACACCTGGAACGAGAAACGGGATGCGTGGCTCAGCGAGGAGGATGACGGCGAGCTGCCGCCCGACCTCGAGTCGATCTCGTTCTAGGCGAACTTCTTCCATGAGCAGCAACGCGCATGTGCCGGTGCTGCTGGGGCCGGTCCTCGATGGACTGGATATAAAACAAGACGGTTTGTACGTCGACGGGACTTTCGGACGTGGGGGGCACAGCAGCGCCATTTTGCAGCGACTTGGAAGCGAGGGCCGGCTCATTGCCCTGGACCGGGACCCGCAGGCCATTCAGTCGGCAGACGAAGCGCTAACGAACGATCCGCGATTCGAACTCAAAAGGAGCGACTTTGAAGAACTGGGCAAAAGAATTGAAGAAGCAGGGCTCACAGGCCGGGTCAACGGAATCCTCCTCGACCTCGGCGTCTCGTCACCACAACTCGACCAGCCAGGACGCGGCTTCAGCTTTCTTCGCGACGGGCCTCTGGACATGCGAATGGACCCGGAGTCAGGCATCTCTGCGCGCGAATGGCTTGGACAAGTGGAAGAGAAGGAATTGACACGAGTCCTGAAACAATTCGGCGAAGAAACCCTGGCGCGTCGCATCGCCCATGCGGTCGTCGCCGCGCGAGAGGTGGCGCCATTGGAGACCACATCGCAACTGGCGGACGTGGTCGCCTCGGTCGTGCCCGCGCACACGCGCAAGACGAACCCGGCGACGAAAACCTTCCAGGCGATTCGCATCGTTGTTAACCGCGAACTCGAACAGCTCGAGGCCGTGCTCGCTCAGTCGCTCGACGTGCTCGCCAAAGGCGGGCGTCTTTGCGTCATCTCGTTCCACTCGCTCGAAGATCGCATCGTCAAGCGTTTCATTCGAGACAACTCGCGGGAGGCAGAGCAATACCGTGGCATGCCGGATGTTCCCGCGGAGTTCCGGCCGAAGCTGCGCCAGGTCGGCAAGGCCATCACGGCGACAGCCGAGGAAGTGGCGGCTAACGCGCGGGCCCGAAGCGCCCGGCTCAGGGTTGCGGAGCGTATGTAATGGAACTCACACCATCACGCCAGCCGTTTCTGCTTGTTCTCGTGTTCGCGGTCGTCTGCGTCATGAGTGCGCTGGCGCTCGTGTACACGAAACACGAGTCACGCAAGTTGTTCGTCGAACTCGAAACGCTGACTGACGAACGCGACCAACTGAACATCGAATGGGGCCAGCTGCAGATCGAGCAAAGCACCTGGGCCACACACGCACGCATCGAACAGGTTGCCACCGACGACCTGGCTCTCGTGCGACCTGCGGCAACCGAAATCTACGTTATCGAACGACCATGACGCGCGGCGCAGAAACAAAACAACAGACTGCGAGACGATTTGTCGGCAGATTGACGCTGGTCGGTGCGTTCTTCGCTCTGATCGCCTTCTCACTCGTTGCGCGCGCGGTTCACCTGCAGGTATTTAATAAAGACTTCCTGAACCAGCAAGCCGATACGCGCCACCTGCGCACTGAAAAGATCTCGGCCCATCGTGGCACGATCACCGACCGTAATGGCGAGCCGCTGGCAATCAGTACGCCGGTAGACAGCATCTGGGCAAACCCCAAGAAGCTGGCGCCCGCGGTTGACCACCTGCCGAAGCTGGCGCGCGTGCTGGGTGTCGACCCTCAACAGCTGATGCGTCGTGTCACGCGCAGCATGGACAAGGAATTCCTTTACCTGAAGCGGCACCTGAGCCCGGAGCAGGCGGAACAGGTACTGGCGCTGAAGTTGCCAGGCGTCAATGTGCAGCGTGAATATCGTCGCTACTACCCGGCGGGAGAGGTTGCGGGCCACCTCGTTGGATTCACGGACATCGACGACGAGGGGCAGGAAGGGCTCGAACTGGCATTCAACCATTGGCTGGCAGGCGAGTCCGGCGCCAAGCGCGTGCTCAAGGACCGTCTCGGTCGTTCCGTCGAGAACGTCGAAAGTATTTCCCCACCGCACCACGGCAAGGAACTGCGCACCAGCATCGACCTGCGTATCCAGTACCTGGCATACCGCAGGCTCAAGGCGGCGATCCAGCAACACAATGCCGAGTCGGGATCGATCGTGATCCTCGATGTACAAACCGGCGAGGTCCTGGCGATCGTCAACCAGCCGACATACAACCCGAACGATCGGTCACAGTTCTCCGCGGAGCGTTACCGCAATCGCGCGATTACGGACATCTTCGAGCCTGGCTCCAGCATCAAGCCACTCGTCGTCGCCGCGGCACTCGAGAGCGGTGACTACCGTCCGAGCAGCATTGTGGATACCGCGCCAGGCTACGTGGTCGTCGGCCCGAAGACGATTGAAGACAGCCGCAACCTGGGCCGTATCAGCCTGACAACGATTCTTGCGCGCTCGAGCAATGTCGGCGTCACCAAGCTCGCCATGTCGCTCGAGCCCGACCAGCTATGGACCACGATGACGCACTTCGGGCTCGGTTCATTGACGTCGAGCGGGTTCCCGGGAGAGTCGGCCGGCTTGCTCACGCATTTCAGTCACTGGCGGCCGATCAACCAGGCAACGCTCGCGTACGGCTATGGCGTTTCGGTCACACCGCTGCAACTGGCGCAGGCGTACTCGGCACTTGGCGGCAACGGCGTTTTGCGGCCGGTCTCGCTGGTCGCTCTCGATACGCCAGCCAAGGGCAACCGGGTCATGTCGGCAGAATCGGCGTCGGCGGTGCGCCGCATGCTTGAAGAAGTCGTGCGGCCGGGCGGCACTGGCACCAAGGCAGCCGTGGCGGGCTATCGCATAGCCGGCAAGACCGGCACTGCCTGGAAATTTGCTGTGGGCGGCTACTCGGAGGACAAGTACATCTCGATTTTCGCGGGCCTTGCGCCGGCGAGTGATCCGAAGCTGGCGGCGGTCGTCGTTATCGACGAACCGCATGGCGAGCTCTATTACGGCAGTGATGTCGCAGCACCTGTATTCGCCGACGTAATGGCCGAGTCGCTGCGCCTGCTGGCCATTCCACCCGATGCAATGCCCACCCGCGACCCGGGCAGCGTCATGCAGGCCATGAGTCAATGAGCATGCCTGCTGAACATCTGCATCGGAAACCGACCCTGGCTGCATTGCTGCAGGGCTTTGCCGATGCCCCGGACATCGGGATTTCGGGAATCTCGAGCGACAGCCGTGCGCTGAAGCCGGGCGACCTGTTCCTGGCCTGCGGCGGCGAATCGAGCCATGGACTCGACTTCATCGCTGACGCAATTACCGCCGGCGTTGCTGCCATTGCCTGGGACTCTGCGACGACAGACGCGCCCAGGGCCGAGATCGGCGTTCCTATAATCGCAGTTCCCAATCTCGCGCGACATCTCGGCGAGATCGCCAACCGCTTTTATGGCAGGCCCTCGGAAGACGTGCACGTTGTCGGCGTGACCGGTACTAACGGCAAGACGACCGTGGCGTGGCTGATAGCGCAGTGCTGCGAACTGCTTGACGAGAAGTGCGGTTACATCGGCACGCTGGGAACCGGTGTCGGCGAGGTAGACGGCGGCGAGGGTATGACAACCCCTGGCGCAGTCGAATTGCATGGCCACATTTCCGACTTCCGCGATGCAGGTGCAGGCTGGGCCGCCGTCGAAGTGTCGTCACATGCGCTCGCGCAGAACCGTGTCGATGGCATCGTCTTCGATACCGTGATGTTCACCAATCTGAGCCGCGATCACCTCGACTATCACGGCGATATGCAGCGCTATGGCGCAACCAAGGCGAAGCTGTTTCTCGAACACACGGCGCGTAACAAGATCATCAACCTCGATACGGACTTCGGCACCGAACTCGCAGGCCGTTGCGGCCAGGATGTCGTTACCGTGTCGACGCGGTTCGACCGTGTGGCCAATGGCCGTCCTTATGTATTCGTGCGCTCGGTCGTTGCCAATGGCACCGGGTCGTACGTGAAAGTCGCGAGTTCCTGGGGCAACGGCGAATTCAGGCTGCCATTGCCGGGCGAATTCAATGTCGCGAATGCAGTCATTGTCCTGGCGGGCCTGTTGAAGCATGGCGTGCCGATGAGCAAAGCGTGTGCAGCACTTGCTGCAGTCAGTGCACCTCCGGGACGCATGGAACGCGTTGATGTGGAGGGCGACCTGCCGTCGGTCTTTGTTGACTACGCGCATACGCCGCAGGCCATCGACGTGGCGTTGCAGGCGTTGCGAGCGCACTGCAAAGGCAAGCTGTGGTGTGTGTTTGGTTGCGGCGGTGATCGCGACGCCGGTAAACGGCCGCAGATGGGACGCACCGCCGAACGTCGTGCGGACAACATTGTCATTACGAGCGACAACCCGCGCAGTGAAGACCCGGCTGCCATCATCGACGATGTCGTCGCCGGGCTCATGCATCCGGATCGCGCAACGATTATCGAGGACCGCGCGGCGGCGATCGCCTATGCAGTGCAGGAGGCGGCCGAAAACGACGTCATCCTCGTCGCGGGCAAAGGCCACGAGGACTACCAGTTACTCGACGGCAAACGCATCGACTTTTCTGATTACGGGGTGGCGCTGGCCAGCCTGGCGCAACGCGCGAAGGGGCTGTCGTGAAGCTGGACCTCGCGTTTGCTGCAGAAGTAATGAGCGGCACGCTGCATGGCGACAACTGCAGCTTCGAAGGCGTGTCCACGGATACGCGCACGATTGGCCCGGGCGAGTTGTTCATCGCGTTGTCCGGCCCGAACTTCGATGGCAACAAGTTTGTGAGCCATGCGAAAAGCAAGGGCGCAGCCGCTGCTGTCGTTTCGTCGCTGAGCAACGAAGAAATTCCGCAGATCGAGGTCGAGGACACGCGAGTAGCGCTCGGCCAGCTCAGTGCCGCGTGGCGCGACAAGCATGATGTCACCGTTGTCGGCGTTACCGGCAGCAATGGCAAAACCACGCTAAAAGAACTGATCGCCGCGTGTCTCTCATCGGTCGCGCCAACGCTGGCCACCGAGGGCAACCTCAACAATGACATCGGCATGCCTCTGATGATGTCGCGTATCGATGAATCACATCGCTACGCGGTGCTCGAAATGGGCGCCAATGCGGCGGGCGAAATCGCCTACCTGACGGGCCTCGCCAAGCCGGACGTTGTCACCATCACGAACGCGGCTGCAGCGCACCTCGAGGGCTTCGGCTCGATCGATGGTGTTGCCCACGCCAAGGCTGAAATCCTGCAGGGCGACCCGCGGCCGGGTGCGGCGGTTCTCAATGCCGATGACGAGTACTATTCATACTGGCAGTCGCTGGTCGAAGACATCGATGTCCTGAGCTTCGGGCTCAACGAGGACGCCGACATTCGTGCCGACCAGATCGAGACCGGCACGGACCAGACCCATTTCACGATGCATCTGCTCGATTCGACGATTGAGCTGACACTGCCGCTTGCCGGTATGCACAACGTGCGTAATGCGTGTGCCGCAGCCGCCGTTGCAACGGCTCTCGACGTTCCGGCAGAGAACATCCGCAAAGCACTTGAATCAGTAATCCCTGTCTCGGGCCGGTTGACGCCGCTGCCTGGGCTCAATGGATCGACGTTGTACGACGACAGTTACAACGCGAACCCGTTATCGGTGATCGCTGCCGCCGAGTTTCTGGCGTCTCTCGGCGGCAAAAGCTGGCTCGTCCTCGGCGACATGTTCGAACTCGGGGACGATGCCGAACGCATGCACCGCGATGTGGGCGACGCGATCCGTGAATGTGGCGTCAATCGGCTGTTCACCTTTGGCGAACTTAGCGCCAGCGCCAGCGAAGCCTTTGGCAACGGCGCCAAGTCATACGATTCGCTGGACGCGCTCGTCGGGGAACTGACAGAAGGGTTGAACAGCGACGTAAACCTGCTCGTGAAAGGCTCGCGGGGCATGCGCATGGAGCGCGTCGTGGATGCCGTGCGTGAAGCGGAACCGCTGAGAAAGGGGGCCTGACCGTGCTGCTTTATCTCACCGAGTACCTCGCGCAGTTCGAATCCGGCTTTAACGTGTTCAGCTACCTGACCATGCGCGCCATTCTCGGTGCGCTGACCGCGTTGATCATCTCGTTCGTCATCGGCCCGCGCATGATCAAGAAGCTGAGCGTCAACCAGGTCGGGCAGCCGGTTCGCGAGGAAGGCCCGGACACACACCTCATCAAGGCTGGCACGCCGACCATGGGCGGCGCACTGATACTGACGGCTATCGCAATCAGTACCGCGCTCTGGGCCGACCTCGAAAACATGTTTGTCTGGGTCGTGCTGTTCGTGACACTTTCTTTCGGTGTCATCGGCTACGTCGATGACTACAAGAAACTCGTCCTGCAGGACCCCGCCGGGATCTCGGCGAAAGCGAAACTGTTCTGGCAGTCGCTGTCTGCGATTATTGCCGCGGTTTCTCTGTATTACTTCGCCGATGCGAATGGCACGCTCGACACGGCGACCGCGCTGCTGATCCCGTATCTCAAGGACACGACAATCCACATCGGCATGTTCCAGGTTGTCGTGACCTATTTCTTCATCGTCGGTTTCAGCAATGCGGTCAATCTGACCGACGGCCTGGATGGATTGGCGATCATGCCGACGGTGCTCGTGGGCGGAGCGCTCGGCGTGTTTGCCTATGTTACGGGCAACGTCAACTTTTCGGACTACCTCGGCATCCCGTATGTCGCCGGGACGGGCGAGATTCTCGTGTTTTGCTCTGCGCTCGCGGGTGCAGGACTGGGCTTCCTGTGGTTCAACACCTATCCCGCGGGTTCAACACCTATCCCGCGCAGGTCTTCATGGGCGACATCGGCGCGCTGGCGCTCGGCGCCGCGCTTGGCGTCGTCGCCGTTGTCGTGCGGCAGGAGATCGTGCTCGCGATCATGGGTGGCGTATTCGTCGTCGAAACACTGTCGGTCATGATCCAGGTCGCTTCATTCAAGCTGACGGGCAGGCGGGTGTTCCGCATGGCGCCGTTGCATCACCACTTCGAACTCAAGGGCTGGGCGGAGCCGAAAGTCATCGTCCGGTTCTGGATCATCACGGTCATTCTCGTGCTGGTCGGACTTGCGAGCCTGAAAATACGATGAGCGGCACGGACCTCGTATACGGACTCGGCGCGACAGGCATGTCGGTTGCGCGTTTCCTGCAGCGCAACGACGGCGATGCGATTTTCATTGACAGTCGCGAAGAGCCACCCGGGCTGGACGAGCTCAATGAGCTCTGGCCGGACGTCGACGTGCGCCCCGGTGAAACGAAGCTCCCCGCTAAGGTAGAGCGGGTCATCGTGTCGCCAGGCATTCCGGACAGCGACAAGTTGCTCGAAAAAGCACGCAAGAAGAAGCTCGAAATACTCTCCGACATCGAGCTGTTTGTCCGAGAAGCCAAGGCGCCGTTTGCCGCCGTTACGGGCTCCAACGGCAAAAGCACGGTGCCGGCGGCAACCTCGGCGAGCCGGCACTGGACTTGCTGGCCGAGAATACGCCGGACATCTACGTGCTGGAGCTGTCGAGCTTCCAGCTGCAGCGCACCGAAACGCTGCCAGCCGAAGTTGCCGTACTGCTCAATGTATCGCCCGATCATCTCGACTGGCACAAGGACGAAAACGAGTACCGCCGTGCGAAGTACCGTATCTATCGCGAAGCGAAGACCGCCGTCGTCAATCGGGCCGACGAAGAGGCGGTGAAGGCCGCAGCGCACATCGACAACGTCGTAACGTTCGGCCTCGATGAGCCGCAGGACGAACAGTACGGCATTCGTCGTGATGATGACGACGACGTTTACCTGGTGCGTGGCGACACGCTCCTGATCGCGACGAGCGAAATGAAAATGGTCGGCCGCCACAACCAGGCCAATGCGCTCGCCGCACTTGCTGCAGGCGAGCTGCTCGGTCTCGAGATGAGCGCAATGCTGCAGGTGCTGGCGGAGTTTCCGGGACTGCCGCACCGCATGCAGTTCGTGGCACGCCGCGGTGCCGTCAATTACATCAACGACTCGAAAGCGACCAACGTTGCGGCGGCAGTCGCGTCGATTGAATCGATCGACGGCACGCTTGTGCTCGTCGCAGGGGGCGAAGGCAAGGGCGGCGATTTTACGCAGCTCGCGGCGGCGCTCGAAGGCAAGCTGCGTGCTGCAGTGTTGCTCGGCACCGACGCTGAAGCCATCGCTGAAGCGATTGATACCGTGATGCCCGTCTATTTCGCGCGCGACATGGGCGACGCAGTCTGCCAGGCGGCTTCATACGCCGAGTCCGACGACACCGTGCTGCTCGCGCCTGCGTGCGCAAGCTTCGACCAGTTCAAGAACTACGGTGACCGTGGCGACGCATTTGCGTCGGCGGTGGGAGCGTTGTCGAGATGAGCGCGAGAACCGCAATGATGCCGTTCCCGGCGCGTCTCAGGACTGCGCTGCAGCTGGACCCGGTGCTGCTTACGCTCGTACTCACCTTGTTGCTGGGCGGGTTTGTAATCCTCGCATCGGCCTCGATCACGATTTCGGACAATGCAACGGGCAACCCGTTCTTCTATCTCGAGCGGCAACTGCTGGCCGCGGCGATTGGTATTGCCGCTGCCGGCTTTTGCCTGTTTGTGCCGATGAAAGTCTGGCACAGCCTCGGTTTCCTGATGTTGCTGATTGGCATTGGTCTGCTGGCGGTCGTACTCGTCCCCGGCATCGGTTACGAAGTGAACGGCGCGACTCGCTGGGTGCGCTTCGGCATCATGAACCTGCAGGTGTCGGAGCCCGCCCGGCTTTGTTTGCTGATCTACCTGGCCGGGTATGTCGTGCGCCAGCAAAAGGCGCTGCGCGAGCAATTTGTTGGCTTCTTGCGGCCGATGCTGGTCCTGACAATCGCCTGCACATTACTGCTGGCGGAGCCTGACTTCGGTGCGGCAATCGTGTTACTGGCAACGGCGCTGGTCGTGTTGTTCGTGGCGGGCGCGCGCGTTCGCGACTTTGTCGTGTTCTTCTCGGCGACGGTGATCGCCATCGTCGTACTGACCCTGACGTCGCCTTATCGTCTCAATCGCCTGACGGCATTCCTCAATCCCTGGGAGGACCCGTACAGCTCCGGCTTCCAGCTTGTTCAATCGCTGATTGCCATCGGTCGCGGCGAGTGGCTCGGCGTGGGGTTGGGCGGCAGCGTACAAAAACTCTTTTACTTGCCCGAGGCGCACACGGATTTCGTATTTGCCGTGTTCGCTGAGGAATTCGGATTGTTCGGATCGGTTGTACTCATCGCTGTGTTTCTGGCACTTCTCTGGCGCGTTTTCAAACTCGCGATGCGTGCAGCCGATGCCGAGCGCTTCTTCGAGGCATACCTGGCCATTGGTCTCGGCACCTGGCTGGGCTTGCAGGCCTTCATCAACATCGGCGTAAACATGGGACTGTTGCCGACCAAGGGCCTGACATTGCCGCTGATCAGCTATGGCCGCAGCAGCATGATTATTGCGTTGATCGCAATCGGCCTGCTGCTCAGGATTCATCACGAACTCGTGGTCGATGCCAGGCCTGTCAACCGCAAGCGCAGGAAAAAGCGATGAGCCGGCGTCCGATACTCGTAATGGCAGGCGGCACCGGTGGACATGTCTACCCGGCGCTCGCCGTTGCGCGTGCGTTGCAGTCGCAGTCGCAGGACATCGTCTGGCTTGGCACTCATCGAGGTCTCGAGTCGCGCGTCGTTCCGGCCGCTGGTATCGATATCGAATGGATCAGCGTCAAAGGCCTGCGCCGCAAGGGCGCCATCGCGCTGGTCGTTGCGCCGTTCCAGCTCGCATGGGCCCTGATCCAGTCACTGATCGTAATTTTCCGCCGCCGCCCGGCCGCCGTACTGGGCATGGGTGGATTCGTTTCCGGGCCAGGTGGTCTCGCCGCCTGGCTTACGCGTCGGCCGCTCGTTATCCACGAGCAGAATGCCGCCGCAGGCCTGACAAACCGTCTTCTGGCGCGTCTTGCCCGGGTTGTGCTGCAAGCCTTCCCGGGCAGTTTTAATTCCAGTGTTCGCGCGGAAACCGTGGGTAACCCGGTTCGCGAGGACATCGCGGCGGTCGCCGCACCCGCCGAGCGTTATCGAAGTCGCACAGGGCCATTGCGGTTACTCGTGCTCGGCGGCAGCCAGGGGGCACTCGCATTGAACCGCACCGTGCCCGAGGCGCTGGCAAAGCTGGCCGCCGGGGAGCGACCGCTGGTCCGTCACCAGTCCGGCAAGTTGACGATAGACAAGGCTCGCGAAGCCTACGAAGCGCATGGCGTCGACGTCGAGCTGGTCGAGTTCATCGAGGACATGGCAGGGGCCTACGCATGGGCGGACATCGTCGTCTGTCGTGCCGGGGCGCTGACCGTCGCCGAGTTGTGCTCGGTCGGCCTGCCGGCACTGTTCGTGCCATACCCGGGCGCCGTTGACGACCACCAGACCGCGAATGCACGGCCGATGGCCGATGCCGGCGCCGCCGTCATCATCGACGAGAGCATGCTGAGCCCCGACGTACTGGCCGGCCAGCTGCGGGAGTGGCTGACGACCCGCGACGATCTCCTCGACAAGGCCGAGAAAGCACATGGTCTCGACAAGCCGCGCGCGCTCAGCCGGATCACAGAGCTCTGCCTTGAGCAGGCAGGAGCCGCAGCATGATCAAGCGTATGCGACGGATTCATTGCGTACATTTCGTTGGCATCGGCGGGTCGGGCATGTCCGGCATCGCCGAAGTAATGTTGAGCCTGGGCTACAAGGTCCAGGGATCCGACCTCAAGGCCAACAAACAGACAACGCGTCTCGAGAAACAGGGCGCAACAATCTTCATCGGCCACGCTGCAGAGAATATCGAGCATGCAGATGCCGTTGTCGTCTCCAGCGCGGTCGATGAAACCAATCCCGAAGTCGCGGCAGCCCGCGAGCGCCTGATGCCCGTGGTGCAGAGGGCCGAAATGCTCGCCGAGCTGATGCGGTTTCGATATTCGATCGCGGTGGCCGGAACGCATGGCAAGACGACGACCACGAGTCTCGTCGCCAGCGTGCTGGCCGAGGGAGGGTTGGACCCCACGTTCGTCATCGGCGGGCGACTGAAAAGTGCCGATGCGAACGCGCGACTGGGTGAGGGCGATTACCTGGTCGCGGAAGCCGACGAGAGCGATGCGTCGTTTGTTCACCTGAAGCCAATGCTGGCGATTGTGACCAACATCGACGCGGACCACATGTCGACCTATGACGGTGACATCGAGAAGTTGCGCACGGGCTTCATCGAGTTCCTGCACAACCTGCCATTCTATGGCCTTGCGGTGATGTGCAGCGATGACCCGGGCGTCAACGAAATCCTCGCCGATGTCGGTCGTTCGGTCGTGACTTACGGCATCAATGAAGAGGCGGACGTGCGCGCCAGCAACATCGAGTTCATGCAGCACCATACGCACTTCGATGTCGTGCGATCAGGCGATCGCGAGCCGCTGCGCGTCAAGTTGCACCTGCCCGGCCTGCACAACGTCAGGAATGCGCTTGCGACCATTGCCGTTGCCGACGAGCTGCAGATCAGCGATGAGGCTGTTGTCAAAGCATTGTCCGGCTTCGAAGGTATCGACCGCCGCTTCACGAACCTGGGCGAAGTCGAAACTAGCGCAGGCAAAGTGATGCTGATCGATGACTACGGCCATCACCCGACAGAAATTGCCGCGACACTGGCTGCCGCTCGCGCCGGTTGGCCGGACCGACGTATCGTTCTGGTGTTCCAGCCGCACCGTTACACACGTACGCGTGACCTGATGGACGACTTCGCCAGCGTGTTGTCGGAAGCCGATGTTGCGATCGTGCTCGAAGTTTACGCGGCCGGCGAAGATCCGATCGCCGGCGCCGATGGCCGTGCGATTGCACGCGCGACCCGCACACGCGGCTCAATCGAACCCGTGTTTGTCGAGACGCTTGACGACCTGCAGCCCGTACTTGAAAGCGTACTGGCCGAAGGCGACCTCGTCCTGTTGATGGGCGCTGGTGACATCGGCGCCTATGCCGCGGGACTGCCCGATCGCTTGTCCACCAAGCCGAACCTGAAGGTGCACTCATGATGCCTGCGCGGGAGACAACGGTGCACGGCGAGATCAGGCATGACGAGCCGATGAGCAAGCACACCTCGTGGCGAGTCGGTGGCGCTGCGGAGACGTTCTTTGTCCCGGCGAGCCTCGATGACCTGTCGCAGTTCCTGCAGGAACTGGACCCGGATGTGCCCGTGTTCTGGTTCGGCGTCGGCAGCAACCTGCTCGTCCGCGACGGTGGTATTCCGGGCGTCGTAATTTCTGCCACGAAAATCCTCAGGGACCTCGAGCGCATCGAGCCGTACACGGTCCGTGCCGGTGCCGGCTTGCCGTGCACGCAGCTGGCACGCCAGTGCATTCGCTGGGGTATCGGCCCGTCTGAATTTTTTGCCGGCATTCCCGGGACGGTCGGCGGCGCGCTGGCAATGAACGCCGGTGCGCACGGCGGGGAAACCTGGGAGCGCGTCGACTCGGTGCGCACGATCGACCGCGCCGGGGAAATCAAGCAGAGGGCGCCGAGTGAGTACACGGTCGGCTATCGCAGCGTTACGGGACCCAGCAACGAATGGTTCATCGAAGCTACGTTCCAGTTCGATCCTGAGGTGACGCCAAGCATGGATGTCATGAACGACATGCTCGAGCGCCGCAAACGCACGCAACCGCTTGGCCTGCCAAGTTGCGGATCGGTGTTCCGCAATCCGCCGGGCGATCATGCCGCACGGCTGATCGAGACGGCCGGCCTCAAGGGCTTCTCGATCGGTGGCGCGGAGGTGTCAGGGAAGCACGCCAATTTCATTATCAACCGTGACAATGCGACGGCAACGGATATCGAGGAATTGATCGAGCACGTACGCCAGACGGTGATCGAGGCACACGGCGTCGAACTGGTTCATGAAGTCGACCCGCCCCCAACCGGTACAACCGAGCTCGTTGAATGCCGCGGTCGCGAGGCCGGCGTACAGCGCCTCGGCGTCCTCGTCAGTCGTTCCCGGGCAGTGGTACTCCGTG
>JARRLQ010000001.1:0-78294 GCA_037386905.1 Woeseiaceae bacterium | reverse complement strand
GCTGCAGCGCGACAGCCGGCTCACGATGCAGGAGCTCGGCGAGCGCACCGGGATGTCGAGTTCGGCCTGCTGGCGGCGCGTGAAGAGTCTCGAGGAGGCCGGCATCATCGACCGCTATGTCGCGATCGCGCATACGCGCAAGGCCGGGTTCGAGTTTTCCGCCATCGTGCACGTGTCGCTGGCACGTCATGAACAGGGCAACGTCGAACGTTTCATCCGCCAGGTGCTCAAGCATCCCGAGGTGCTGGAATGCTACGCAACCAGCGGCGAAGCCGATTTTCACCTGCGCGTCGTCGCCGAGGACATCGACGCTTACAACGCATTCCTCGACGACTTTATCTTTCGCCTGCCGGGCGTGTCACAGGTCCGCTCCAACATCATCCTCAAAGAGATCAAGGCGGACACGGCCCTGCCGTTCGGCTAGGCGTCTTGCGTACCCGTCAGTTCACGTACGGGTGAGGACGCATTTCCTCGAGCTGGGATTCTGCGAGGATATCCACGAGCATCGTTAGCGCATGTACGCTGACCAGTGTCTCTGTCGGCGACAGGCTTGCTCCCTGCTTCGGGTCGAGGCTGTCGAAGCGACCGTTCATGTGCTGCATCAGGTCGCGCACGGTAACCAGGAACTCGTGTTTCGCTGCTCTCGACTTTTCTGCATCGACGCCGCAGGTGCCGCAGAAATCGAGATACAGGCGGTCGAGCTTCTGCATCGTGTCTTCGACGTATTCCGTGTACGCGACCGCGTCATACATGAGCGCCTGATCGGCCTCTGTTGTGGTCGCTGGATCGGCGAACACAGAACCGCTCAAAAGTAATCCGCCCGCGCACAGCGTGACGGCTATCCATCGTGTTCGACTACGCATGATCGTCTCCTTAACGCTGGAATTCGGCAGCCCGGCGATCTTGGGGTCCTTCGTGGCGCTCGAACGTCGCGGAGGAGGCGAGGACCCGTGGCTTTGCGTCGCCAGCTTTTGCTGGTTTTGCCTTTATCGCGTGGTGACCTTAGCGATCTCCGATTGGGAATCAATTCGGGCAAGCACGAATAGACAACAATGACTGGTGCGTTTAGTTTCCGAAGGTATTGTCAATCCATCGCTTGGAATTGGACTAACTCCACCCGCCCTGCCGTAGATAAGTGGCCGCTGTCTTCGACTGCGGTCACTGGCATTACGCGAACATGCGGACTCTGCTACTGTGCGTTGCTGGACCCATTTGAGATTCTCATCATGATCCGACGACCATCCTCAATTTTCACTTTAGTTGCGGTACTGCTTCTTGCTAATCCTTCCATGATCCGTGCGGCAGAAATCGAGAGGTACGATGAAGGTCCATTCGCCGGCATGGGTTACCCCTTTTCCGAATCCGCACGGGTGGGCAATTTGCTTTTCCTGGCTGGCCAGATTGGCGAGGATGCCGACGGCAATTTGGTGAAAGGTGGCATAAAGGCTGAGGCAGAGCAGGCGATGTTGAACATTGAGGCCGCGCTGGCTCGGCGCGGGCTGGCTATGGAGCACGTCGTAAAATGCACAGTGTTCCTCGCCGATATCGCTGAATGGGCCACTTTCAACGAAGTCTATACAAAGCACTTCTCACATCCCTATCCGGCACGCAGCGCCTTAGGTGCAAGTGGTCTGGCCGGAGGCGCTCGAGTCGAGCTGGAGTGCATCGCCGGATATCCTGACTAGGAAACAGAACCAAGTGCGCCGGTGTCATTGAGTCCGAGCAATACGGAAAATTTGGTGTGCCGGGCATCGATTTCTCTCCCTCGAACTTGCACGCCCGGTTTAGCGCCCCCTTTTCAGCAACTCAATCAGGTTCGAGTGTGTCTGCCTTCGATCTTGATTCGTATCACTACAAGCAGGCACTGACTCGATCTGATCCACGTAATCATCGGGGAAACCATGTGACCGCGCCCCGATTAATACCAACTCCTTGTACCAGTCATAGGGTCTGAGGGAATCATCGATGTGAGACTCCATCGCGACATAGGATGCGCATTCCCCAACGCCCGGAATGTACAACGTAATTTCAGAGTAGCCGGCTCCAACGCCTTCAATCTGGTCGAGCGTGAGTTTGTCCCTGGCACTTATTTCGAATATAGCGACATGCACGCCTTTGCCGCCGAATCGAATGTTGCATTTCCCGGAATCATCTTTGCTCAACTTGTGGAAATGCAGTGACCAGTCTGGCAGATACCCAGTAGAAACCAGCTGCGCTGACGATATCCGCTGCGACAGTCGGAGTGGATGCAGGTTTGATCCATAGGCTGCGTATTTCATTGGGCCTCTATTCTAGCGCGAAGTGGCTTATCGGCCGCCGGGGCGGGCTTCTACATAGATTGCTTCGCTTCGCTCGCAATGACTGGTTTCATCGCGACGACCCGAACTTTGCTACCATTGCGCGCTTTCCCAAACGCGTATCATTGGCACCGTGGACGTCACGCCAATCCTTGAAAACCTGAACGATGCCCAGCGCCAGGCAGTTACTGCCCCGGCCGAGCCAACCCTTGTTATCGCCGGCGCCGGCAGCGGCAAGACGCGCGTGCTCGTGCACCGTGCCGCGTGGCTGATCGATGTGGAGGGGCTGTCGCCGCACAGCCTGCTCGCAGTGACATTTACCAACAAGGCAGCCGCCGAAATGCGCGGCCGTATCGAGGCATTACTGGACATGCCGGTCGGCCATCTCTGGATCGGCACGTTCCATGGGCTGGCGCATCGCCTGTTGCGCCGGCACTGGCGCGAGGCCAACCTGCCGCAGAATTTCCAGATTATCGATTCGGATGACCAGCTCAGGCTGATCAAGCGCCTGCTCAAGAATCTCGAAATCGATGACAGCCGTTGGGTGCCGCGCGACGTCCAGTATTTCATCAACGGTCAGAAGGACGAGGGCCTGCGCCCGCAGCACCTCGACGACGAGGGCGACCCGAACCGCCGGCAGATGATTTCGCTTTACCAGTCCTACGAAGAGATCTGCCAGCGCGGCGGTCTTGTTGATTTCGCGGAGCTGCTGCTACGCGCGCATGAGCTGTGGCGCGACAATGAAGAGTTGCTCGATCATTACCGGCGCCGCTTTCAGCACCTGCTCGTTGACGAGTTCCAGGATACCAACGCCATCCAGTACGCGTGGCTGCGACTGCTGGCTGGCAAGACCGGCATTCCATTTGTCGTCGGTGACGACGACCAGTCCATCTATCGCTGGCGCGGTGCGCGGGTCGAACACATCTACCGCTTCCAGAAGGACTTTCCGTCCGCGACGGTTGTGAAGCTCGAACAGAATTACCGTTCGACGTCGACGATCCTCAACGCCGCGAACGCCGTCATCGCGAACAACAATTCGCGCATGGGCAAGAACCTGTGGACCGAAGGCGCTGAAGGCGAATCGATCAAGGTGTACGCCGCCTATAACGAGCGTGATGAAGCGGACTTTGTAATTGGTCGACTCCGTGACTGGATCGACCAGGGCAACCTGCGCGCTGATGCGGCCGTCTTGTATCGCTCCAACGCACAATCCCGTGTGCTTGAAGAAGGCCTGATCAATGCCGGCATTCCTTACCGCGTGTACGGCGGCCTGCGATTCTTCGAGCGCGCCGAGATCAAGGACGCACTCGCTTACCTGCGGCTGATTTCGCATCGCGACGACGACTCGTCCTTCGAACGCATCGTTAACAAACCAACCCGTGGCATCGGTGCACGCACGGTCGAGATCATGCGCTCGTATGCCCGCGCCAACAGTTGTTCGATGTGGCGGGCGGCGGGCGCCGTCGCCAGCGACGAGCTCGCCGGACGCGCCGCGAACGCTGTGCTGGCGTTTATGAACCTGATCGAGCAAATGGCGCGAGATGTGGCCGGGCTCGACCTGCAGGAACAGGTCGACCATGTCATTCACGCCAGCGGGCTCATCGAGTTCTTCAAGAAAGACAAGGGCGAGAAGGGCGAAACGCGCGTAGAAAACCTGCTCGAACTCGTCAGCGCCGCGCGCAGCTTTGAGCCCGACCCGGCTGAAGAGATGTCACCGCTCGACGAGTTCCTGTCGCATGCCGCACTCGAAGCAGGCGAAGGCCAGGCGGATGCGTGGGAGGATTGCGTGCAGTTGATGACGATGCATTCGGCCAAGGGCCTCGAGTTTCCGCTTGTGTTCATGTCGGGCATGGAAGACGGCCTGTTTCCGCACCAGCGCTCGATTGCCGACCCGAACGGCCTCGAAGAGGAGCGCCGCCTCTGCTATGTCGGCATCACCCGCGCCATGCAAACCCTCTATGTCACCTACGCCGAGCAGCGACGCCTGCACGGCATGGACAATTATTCACAACCGTCGCGTTTCATCGCCGAGATTCCTGACGAACATATTGAAGAGGTCCGGCCACGCGTGCAGGTGATGCGACCGATGCGATCTGCCGGCCGCAGCTCGAAGGCCACGACCGCCAGCAGCGAACTGGGCATACGCCTGGGGCAGCGCGTGCGTCATGGCAAGTTTGGCGATGGCGTCATCCTGAACTGCGAAGGGCAGGGTGCGCATGCCCGCGTCGAGGTTAATTTTGAGAACGCCGGCACAAAATGGCTGGTTCTGAGCTATGCCAACCTCGATCTAATGTAAACTTACGGCCTGACGCGGCGTGGATGCTGCTCGGACGCAACAATAATGAAAATTCTGATTCTCGGTGCAGGACAGGTTGGCTCTTCGGCCGCCTACCACCTGTCGCGCGAAGAGGCGAATGAAGTAACCGTCGTCGACATGCGGCCCGACGTGCTTCGCGAACTCCAGGATCGTCTCGACATCCGTACCGTTGTCGGCCATGCAGCCTACCCCGAGGTTCTCGACCGCGCCGGCGCAAATGACGCCGACATCGTTGTCGCACTGACGGATACGGACGAGACCAACATGATCGCCTGCCAGGTGGCTTATACGCTTTTCCATACACCAACCAAGATTGCCCGCATTCGTGCTGCCGAATACATGAATGCCAAGAACCTGTTCACACAGGATGCCATCCCGGTCGATGTACGAATCAGCCCCGAGCAACTAGTCTGCGAGTACATCGAGCAGCTGATTCTTTATCCCGGTGCTTCGCAGGTGCTGGACTTCGCCGATGGCCGCGTTCGGCTTGTTGGCGTCAAGGCAGACCGCGACGGCCTGCTGGTCGGCCAGAAGATTGCGACGCTCAAGGAGCACGTCCCGAACACCGAAGGTCGCATTGCCGCCATGTACCGCAAAGGCAAGGCGATGCTGCCCGAGGGAGACACCGTGATCCAGGAAGGCGACGAGGTATTCTTCATTGCCGACCGCAAGGACATCCGGGTGTTCATGAGCGAGATGCGTCGTCTCGAGGACCCGGTGCGGCGGGTTGTCATCGCCGGCGGCGGCAACATCGGCCTGCGCCTGGCACTGGCACTTGAGCAGACCAACCAGGTCAAGCTCATTGAGCGCGACCCGCGCCGTGCGCGGGTTATTTCCGAGCAACTCAACAAGGCGATTGTGCTCGTTGGTGATGCGGCGGACGAAGAGTTGCTGCTCGAGGAGAACATCGACAACGTCGACGTATTCTGTGCGCTGACGAACTCCGAGGAGGCAAATATCCTGAGTTCGATGCTCGCCAAGCGGCTTGGCTCGCACAAGGTCATGGCGCTGATCAATCGCGCTTCGTACGTGGATCTCGTCGAGGCCGGCAGCATCGACATTGCTATTTCCCCGCAACAGGTCACGATCGGCTCGCTGCTTGCTCATGTGCGGCGCGGCGATGTGGTCAAGGTGCATTCATTACGGCGTGGCGCAGCCGAGGCGATCGAGGCCATCGCGCACGGCGAAGCAGGCGAGTCGAAAGTCGTTGGTCGCAAGATCGAAGATATCGACCTGCCGAAAGGTGCAGCGATAGTGACGCTCGTCCGCGACGGTCGGGTCATCATCGCGCATCACGATACGGTCATCGAAACAGATGATCACGTCATCCTGTTCCTGACAGACCGTCGCAAGATCGAGAACCTGGAAAAACTGTTCCAGGTTGGTGTGTCTTTCGTCTAAAAACCCAGGCTCACAATGAACTGGACAGTGGTACAAAGAATTCTCGGGCTGCTGCTGATGATGTTCAGCCTGACGATGCTGCCGCCCATCCTTATCGCCTTCCTGTTCGAAGAGAGTTCATGGCTGCCGTTCGTTGAAGGATTTGGCATTACGCTGGCCGCCGGCCTGCTGTTCTGGCTCCCCGTCCACAGATCGCGAAAAGACCTGCGCCTGCGCGATGGCTTCCTGATCGTCGCATCGTTCTGGACCGTACTCGGAACGGCCGGTGCCGCGCCCTTGTATTTTGCCGATGCCATTACACTGACCTGGACGGACGCCGTTTTCGAATCGATGTCCGGCCTGACGACGACGGGTGCGACAATTCTCACCGGGCTCGATGAGCTGCCGAAATCGATTCTCTACTACCGCCAGCAGCTGCAATGGCTCGGTGGCATGGGAATCATCGTCCTGGCTGTCGCCGTTCTGCCGATGCTGGGCGTTGGCGGTATGCAGCTATACCGCGCGGAGACCCCTGGGCCGGTCAAGGACACGAAGCTGACACCGCGTATTACCGAAACGGCAAAAGCGCTCTGGTATGTTTACCTGGCATTTACATCGGCCTGCGCAATCAGCTACATGGCCGCCGGCATGTGGTGGTTCGATGCGCTTTGCCACGCCTTCTCGACTGTCGCTATTGGCGGGTTTTCGACACACGATGCCAGCATCGGCTATTTCGATAGCGCCGCTATCGATATCGTTGCGATCGTGTTCATGTTCGCCGCGGGCATAAATTTCTCACTGCACTTTTTTGCCTGGCGCTACGTTTCGATCCGGCACTATTCGCAGGACCCGGAATTTCGCGCTTATTCGTTTATCCTCATCGTTCTTTCTGTGCTTGTTGTGGCCGGCCTGTTTTACCATGCGAGTTACGAAAGCACCGGCGACGCAGTTATCAATGGCATTTTCCAGGCTGTGTCGATTGCCACGACAACCGGCTTTACGACCGCGGACTACTCCGCGTGGCCGGTGTTCCTGCCGGTCGCACTGATCTTCGCCAGTTTCATCGGCGGCTCGGCCGGATCGACGGCCGGCGGCATCAAGGTCATTCGTTGCCTGTTGATCTACAAGCAGGGCGTCCGTGAAATCGTGCGCCTCGTTCACCCGAGTGCCGAGATCCCGGTCAAGCTGGGCAACAAGGCTGTGCAATTCCGCGTCGTCGACGCCGTGTGGGGCTTCTTCTCCGTGTACATAGTCGTGTTTGTCGTGCTAATGCTGTCGATGATGGCGACAGGGCTCGACCAGGTCACGGCATTCTCGGCTGTCGCTGCGACCCTCAACAATCTCGGCCCGGGCCTCGGTGAGGTGTCTGCCGGGTTCATGACCCTGAGCGATACCGCAAAGTGGGTTGCCGTAGCCGGCATGCTGCTCGGCCGCCTCGAGATTTTCACGTTGCTGGTGCTGATCACGCCGACGTTCTGGCGTCATTGAGTTCATGACGCCGCAGAATCTGTTTGACCGCATCAGCGATATCACCGGCAGGATTATTGCCTGGCTCACGCTTGCCATGGTGCTGATCACGACCGTGATCGTCGTAATGCGCAAGTTGTTTGACGCCGGGTTCATCTGGATGCAGGAGTCGGTGACCTGGATGCATGCCGCCGTCTTCATGCTCGGTGCCGCCTATACATTGCTGCATGAGGACCACGTCCGCGTCGACATCTTCTATAGCAAGATGAGTGACAAGCGGCGTGCGGTTGTCGACCTCGCGGGTGTTGTCCTGTTCCTGCTCCCGCTGTGCGGTTTCCTGGCACTCAAGGCCTACGATTTTGCAGCAGTTTCCTGGTGTCTATCGTCATAGTCATGCCTGTAGCTGTTGCCCTGCAGGGCGTCTCGATGATGATGCGTGCGCTCGCGGCGCTGAGGGGCAAGTAGCATGGAATGGGCTGCGCTACTTCTGTTCCTGTCCGTGATCGTCATCTTGCTCGCGGGGTTTCCGGTTGCGTTTACATTGGGCGGCACGGCGCTGATCTTCGCCGCAATCGGCGTCGCAGCGGGCGAGTTTCACGAGGCCCTGCTATCCGGATTGCCAAATCGTGTATTCGGCATAATGAACAACGAAACGCTGATAGCCGTGCCGCTGTTCGTGTTCATGGGCGTCACTCTCGAACGGGCGCGTATCGCCGAGGAGCTGCTCGAAACTCTGAGCGGCCTGTTCGGCTCCCTTCGTGGCGGGCTGGGCATCTCGGTCACGCTTGTCGGCATGTTGCTGGCCGCAAGTACGGGAATTGTCGGCGCCACGGTCGTCACGATGGGCCTGCTGTCACTGCCCACGATGCTGCGGCGCGGCTATTCGGCCGAGATCTCCACAGGAACAATATGCGCCTCCGGCACGCTCGGGCAAATCATTCCGCCATCGATCATTCTCGTGATGCTCGGCGACGTCATGACTTCCGCATACCAGCAGGCGCAGACCGATATGGGCGTGTTCTCGCCGAAGACGGTCTCAGTCGGCGACCTGTTCGCCGGCGCAATGATCCCGGGCCTGCTGCTCGTGCTGTTGTATGTCATCTATATCGTCGTCGTTGCCATCATCAAACCCAACTCGATGCCGGCACATGTCAGGGATCCGGGCGCTAGCGTGACTTTCGGCCAGGTGCTGCGCGCCCTGCTGCCGCCGCTCGCACTCATATTTGCGGTCCTCGGCTCCATCCTCGCCGGACTGGCGACGCCGACTGAAGCCGCCGGCGTTGGTGCAATGGGTGCGCTGCTCCTGGCGCTCGCTCGCAAGCAGCTGGACCTGCCGCGGCTCCGCGAAGTGATGCAGAGCACGCTGCGCATCAGCAGCATGGTGTTCCTTATCCTGGTCGGAGCGTCGGTGTTCTCGCTTGTGTTCCGCGGCTTTGGCGGTGACGATGCTGTCCAGTCATTGCTGGAAGCATTGCCTGGCGGCGTGATCGGCGCTGTCGTTGTCGTCATGCTGGTCATGTTCCTGCTCGGCTTCGTGCTCGACTTCATTGAGATCACGTTCGTGGTCGTGCCGATCGTCGGTCCGGTACTGCTTGCCATGGGCCTCGACCCGGTCTGGCTGGGCATCATGATTGCAATCAACCTGCAGACATCGTTCCTGACGCCGCCATTCGGGTTTGCGCTGTTTTATTTGCGCGGCGTCGCGCCCCCGGAAGTGACAACGCCGCAGATTTACCGCGGCGTTATCCCGTTCGTCGCTATACAGATTTTCGCGCTGTTGCTACTCGCCCTGTTCCCCGAACTCGTCACCTGGCTGCCCGCGCAGATTTACGGTAGTTAGGGGACAGTCGCTTAATATTTCTTTGGGTCCGAACTTCGTGAAACGTGCAGGATGAAATATTAAGCGACTGTCCCCAATCTGGTTATTCCTTGCTCGCCACCGCGGCCGTAAAGACGACATCGGTAGAACTGTTCAGCGCGGTCTCGGCCGAGTCCTGCAGGATGCTGATAACGAAACCGACGGCGACGACTTGCATTGCAATGTCATTCGGGATGCCGAACAGCGCGCAGGCAAGTGGAATCAACAGTAGCGACCCGCCGGGCACACCCGATGCGCCGCAAGCGGACAGGGCCGCAACCACGCTGAGCAATAGAGCCGTTGGCATATCGACGGTGATACCGAGCGTGTACGCGGCGGCGAGCGTAAGCGTCGTAATGGTTATTGCCGCACCGCCCATGTTGATCGTCGCACCTAAAGGAATCGAAACCGCGTAAGTATCTTTCTCGAGATCGAGGCGCTCGCACAGTGCCATGTTGACCGGAATGTTGGCCGCCGAGCTGCGCGTGAAGAAGGCCGTCACCGCGCTGCCGCTTAGTGCAGCGAACACAATCCGGTACGGGTTCCTCCGCGTCTTCGCCCACACGATCAGCGGATTGATGACCAGGGCCATAATCACCATGCAGCTCAGCAGGATCGTCACGATTCGAACATAACCGCCAATCGCTTCTGCGCCGGCCGTTGCCAGGTTGCCTGCGACGAGGCCGAATATTCCGACCGGTGCAAAGCGGATGACGATGCGCACGATGTGTGTGATCGCGTCGGCCAGGTCCGCGAGCATCTGCCGCGTGGACTCCGCGGCGTGGTGCAGGAACACACCGAGCAGCACTCCCCACACCAGGATGCCGATGAAATTGGCGTTGATAATCGCGTCCAGAGGGTTATCGACAAGCCGAAGCAATAGGTTGCCAAGCACCTCCATAATCCCCTGCGGCGCCGATCTGTCGGCGCCTTCGATCTGCAGTATCAGCTCGGTTGGGAACAGTTTGCTCATGACGACTGCAAGCAATGCGGCCGCAATCGTACCGACAAGGTACATCGCGACGATCGGCCGCAACTGTGACGTATGGCTAACGCGACGATTCGCTATCGCCGAAGCCACGAGTACCAGCACCAGCACCGGTGCAACAGCCATCAATGCGGACACGAACAGTCGCCCCAAAATACCGACTGATGCTGCAGACGTTGGTGATATGAACCACAGCGCCGTTGCAAGTGCGATGCCAATCAATATCTGCAGCACCAGGCTGCCCGAGACGATTTTCTGGAGAATTGTTTTTGCCATATTTTCTATGCCCAGGTCTGTATGCCGATCACGCCGAAGTTCAAAAGGTACACCATGACCAGCAGGTGCAGGCCTGCACAGATAGCGTTGTACCAATAGTTGACCCGGTTCATCTTCGCCTTGCGTTCTTTGAGCACGGTGTAGAAGCCAAGTATCGCGAAAGCGGCGAATGCGATCGTTGCTGCCATGATGCCGATCGACGTCGCGGTTGGCTGGCCGAGGGTAACGAAGATGTTGCCCGCGCTGCCCATGCCGGAAGCAAACAGGCCGATGAACACGACAACAAACACGCTCGCAAGCAGCGGCCACACACGAATGCGCGTGCTCGCACCGGGCGGAATCTTGCCGCGCAGCTTGCGAACGCCCCACACCAGGAGATACAGCAATGACGTCGCGATCGCCAGGAACCAGAGGGCCCCTATGGCAAGCTGGCCGAACGCGACGAGCGCAGACACCGGTTTCAGGACCTGGCCACCCGCGTGTAACACGGTCCCGGCGAGCGGGTCATCCGTTTGTACGAGAACAATGCGCCCGGTATCCGGAGAGCGGAATTTGCCGCCACCGGCGGGCAGGTATTCGATAACGTCGCCGCCGAGCAGGCCCTTGCGTCGTAGCTCGCCGTCTTCGAACCAGAACCGCTCCACGCCGAACACGCGATCGAGGAAATAACTGACTTGCTGGCGCGGGTCTATGGCGTGGTAAAGGCCAGCCAGGCTGCGGTCGGCGTCTGTGAGCGGCGCGGCTTCTGCAATGCTGGGTTTGGCAAGGTCTTTTGTCTGGTAGTTGCGGATCAGGTCACTGATGTCGCCAAACGCTGCGCCCGAATCCGCGTTGATCATGAATGCATAACCCCGGTTCGCTTCCGGCATGTAGGCAAATTCCGTAAGCCCGCCGTTCACGCCGCCGTTATGTGCCTGGTAATACCAGTGTTCGTGGGACGAGGTGTAGTTGTTCAATCCGTAGCCGATCTCGAGCCCGGCACGCGCACCGTCAGTCGTCCGTGCCGTTTCCATGCGCTCCAGCGACCCAGGCGATACATACTGGATGCCTCCTGCCGTTCCCCTGCCGAGGAACAGTTGCAGAAACCGGGCCATGTCGTTTGCAGACGCATTGATCGCACCCGAGGGCCGCATGATGATGTGCCAGTAATCGGCCGGTTCACCGTTTTCATACAGTGTTGCACCGCGCTCCTGCACGCTTTCGTTGCGGCGATACGTGGCGCCCGACATCTGCAGTGGGCCGAAGAAATTTTCCTGTACGTAGTCTTCGAAATCCTGGCCAGTGATTTTTTGCACTATGTACGCTGCGACAGGCGGGCCCGCATTGCAGTAGGACGAGCGTGTCCCTGGCGCCCAGCGTGATATGCGCGAGTGTGGATGGAAATCCAGCCCTTCCTTTAACGTCGCGGGCGTCGGGTCGTTATGGGCATACTCGGGCAAATGGATGTCATCCCAGCCGGTCGTGTGCTCCAGCAGGTGTACGACCCGTACCGGGTGGGTGTCTTCCCACGGATTCTCGAACTCGATCTCCGGCGCGAGATCGGCAACCTTGTCATCGAGGGACAGGCGGCCCTCTTCGACGAGCTGCAATACCGACAACGCGACGAACATCTTCGACGTGGAACCAATTCGAAACAGCGTATCGGCATCCGCTGCCACGTCGTTCTCGACATTGGCTTTGCCGAGTGCACCGATGTATTCCGGTCCCTCTTCGCCAACGATGGCGAGTGCGACCCCGGGCGTTTCGTGTTCCTCGAGCACGTCACCGATTGCCGCGAGCAATTCGTCGATCGTCTCCGGAACGATTTTCTCCTCTTCTTCCTCCTGCGCGGCCGCACCAGAGCAAACGAGAATTCCCAGCAGCAGCGCTGCGCAGTGTCTCCCCCTGAAGATATTCATTTACAGGTCACGCGTTGCCAGGTTTGCGACCTCGGTGGCGCGCTGGCTGTGAGTCGATTTTTCGATAAACGCGTAGTAGGAGTCGGCGATCTTCCTGAACATCGGGTCGGAGCCGGAAAGCTCGGCAACGATATCTTCGGTGTGGCGCTTGAGGACGCTCAGGACGTCGTCCGGGAATGGCCGCACATCGACATTCGGGTCTTCCGTCAGCTGCTGCAGCGCCAGTGCATTGCCGTGTGTGTATTCGGCCATCATGTCTGTCGTGATCGCCTGCGCCGCCAGCTCGACGATGCTCTGCAGGTCCGGTGGTAAAGACGCCCAGGCCTCTGTATTGACCATGAGCTCGAGGCCCGCACCCGGCTCCTGCCAGCCGGGGTAGTAGTAGTAACTCGCCGTCTTGTGCAGACCAAACGCGATGTCATTGTATGCGCCAACCCACTCGGCAGCATCGATCGTGCCCGTCTGCAACGATGTGAAGATTTCGGAGCCGGGCATCGTTACGGGCGTGGCGCCGGCACGTTGCATTACCTCGCCGCCAAGTCCGGGAATGCGAATCTTGAGTCCGTCGAGGTCGCTGGCCGAATTGATTTCACGATTGAACCAGCCGCCCATTTGCACGCCGGTGTTGCCGCACGGAAATGGCACGATGTTGAACGGCGCGTAAAGCTCACGCCAGAGTTCGAGGCCGCCACCATAATAGAGCCAGCCGTCAAGCTCGGCGGCATTCATGCCGAAAGGGACGGAAGTGAAGAACTGCGCCGCCGCGACTTTGCCCTTGTGGTAGTAGGACGCGTCATGCCCCATCTCCACGGTGCCGCGGCTGACCGCGTCGAAGGCCTCGAACGCCGGGACGAGCTCGCCGCCTCCGTAGACCTTGATCTTCAGGCGGCCATTCGATGCTTTCTCGACGCGCTCGGCCAGGTTGTCCACCGCGATGCCGAGACCCGGGTACTTTGGTGGCCACGAAGTGACACACGACCACTCAAACGTCTGAGCTGATTCGCCTGCACCCTCTGCGCATTCCCGGGTCTCGTTGCTGCATGCCGCAACTCCCGCCGCTGCGGCCAGGCCGCCCACAAAATCTCGTCTTTTCATCCCACACCCTGCCGCTAACGCACGAGCGACCAAGTGTATGGGCAGATGGCGGCGAAGCCAATGAGCGCAGGCGAACGGGTTGTGGGTCCACCAGAAAGGCGTTTACTGGGCGTTTATAGACCATAATTCCCACTTTGTTGTTTTTATTCCTCCGGTGGGGGTTTTTTTAATAAAGGGCCCCAATCCGGAGATCGGGGCCCATATCTTCCATGATTCTGTGGCAGCAGCGTCGTCCCTGACGCCTGTAAATTCTCACATTCTTTGCTCGCGCCTATAGCTATTGAATCTCGTTGATGCATTAATAAAGACCATGATTGGCTTGCTACAACGGGTTTCGGCCGCCTCGGTGGCCGTGGGCGGCGAAACGATCGGCGAGATCGGCCGCGGCCTGATGGTCCTGGTCGCAGTCCATCGCGATGACGAAGAGCGGGATATCGCCCGCCTGGCGGAGCGCATCCTGACCTACCGTGTGTTTCCCGATGCCGAAGACCGCATGAACCGTAGCCTTCTGGACGAAAACTACGGCTTGTTGCTGGTGCCGCAATTCACACTGGCGGCCGACACCAGGAAAGGCACACGGGCGAGCTTCACCAGGGCAGCGCCACCCGAGATGGGCGAGGAGTATTTCCGGCGGCTTGTGGCGACATGCCAGGAGCAGCTCGAGACAGTTGAAACCGGGCGCTTTGGCGCCAATATGCAGGTATCGTTAACGAACGACGGGCCTGTCACTTTCTGGCTCGAATCCTGAACACTACATCGGTGTGACGCCGGCACGGTAATGTGCGGCCTTTGGCGTTATCATTGCGCACAGAGAGGAATTGGGGCCCGGCCCCGGGAGAAACAACATGTTTGCCAACATTGGTCCGTGGCAATTACTGATCATTCTGGTCATTGTTCTGGCGATCTTCGGAACCAAGAAACTCCGTAACATGGGGTCCGATCTCGGCGGCGCCGTAAAGGGCTTCCGCTCGGCGATGAATGAGGCCGACGAGGCGTCCGAGCAAATATCCGACGACTCGAAAGACGCCGACTTCGAGAATACTCCCGTTGAAGAACCGACCGAGAAGAAAGACGCTTAACGGCCGGGGCAGACGATGTCCGGAATAGGCGTATCCGAGTTCTTTTTGCTGTGCCTGATCGGGCTCCTGATCCTGGGGCCTGAGCGGTTACCGCGTGTCGCGCGACAAATCGGCAGCTGGGTCGGCAAGGCCAAGCGCATGACGCGGCAAATGAAACGTCAGCTCGAAGAAGAACTGGGCGCCGAGAAAAACCTCGGCTTCGACCCGAATGAAATCAAAAAACAATTCGACCCCAACCAGATAATCACACCGCGAGACGACGACACGTTTTCGCCGATGCACGATGAAGAAGAGCCGGTAACGCCTCCACCGGCGAAAGATAAAGGCGAGAAGACCGCGTAATGGCGGAAGAACAAAAAGAAGAGCTCGCGGAAGGCACGCTGCTCTCACACCTGACCGAGCTGCGCAACCGACTGGTCAAGGCCTGCGTTTCGATACTCGTAGTTTTCCTGGCAATGGTTCCCTTTTCCCGGAAGATCTACGACCTCGCGGCCGCTCCGCTGGCCAGCGTTGTGCCTGGCGGAAAACTGCAATCCCTTGAGGCCCTCGGTCCGTTGACCGCGACGTTCGGGCTGCTTATTTACCTGGCCATTTTCCTGTCCATGCCCGTCATCCTTTATCAGCTGTGGGCGTTTGTCGCACCCGGGCTCTACATGAAAGAAAAGCGCTTTGCGTTTCCGTTGCTCGGCACCAGCATAGTGCTCTTTTACGTTGGCATGGCGTTCGCATATTTCGTGTTGTTCCCGTTGATCTTCGGCTTCATCACGGCGTTTACGCCGGAGCTGGTCGACTACAAGCCCGACATGAGCATGTACGTCAGTTTCATCATGCGAGTGTTCCTTGTGTTCGGCCTGGCCTTCGAGACTCCGATCGCGGTTGTTCTGCTTGTGTGGACCGGCCTGACCACCACCGAAAAACTCTCCAAGGCTCGTCCGTATGTTTTCCTCGGCGCATTCGTCGTCGGCATGTTCCTGACCCCCCCGGATGCCATCAGCCAGACGATGCTTGCAGTGCCGGTGTACCTGCTTTACGAGGCAGGAATTCTAATGTCACGTATGTTTACGAAGAAACCCGAAGAGACTGAAGCTGTCTCAACACAATAGGAGTCAGAGCCCTTTTAGTGAAAAGGGCTCTGACCCCAATCGTGCATACGTCAAGTAGCCAGTTACACGTGAAATAGTGTTTAATTCGTAGCCCATCCTGAGAGGAATGAGCGGTGACAGCCGCCAGCCGGGGGAAATAATAATGACAGAATCGGCCGCGCCGACGGCGCCCGTACACGAAAGAGGGGCGTTTGGTCACCCTCGCGGGTTAATGACCCTGTTCAACACCGAACTCTGGGAACGCTTCAGCTATTACGGCATGCGTGCGTTCCTGATTCTTTATATGACGGACGTCGCACGGGGCGGGCTCGGCCTCGAGACCGAGATCAGCGGCGCCATCTATGGGCTTTACACGTTTGGTGTCTATGCTCTGGCATTGCCGGGCGGCTGGATTGCTGACCGCGTTATCGGCCAGCGGCAGGCGGTCCTGATCGGCGGCATCGTTATCGCGCTCGGCCACTTTACGCTGGCGGCGCCCATTGTTATTCCGGGCTCGGAATACTGGTCGTTCTTCATGGGCCTGATTTTCCTCGTCATCGGCACCGGCCTGCTCAAACCCAACGTCAGCGCCATTGTCGGCGATCTTTATGAGGGCGACACGCCGGAGCGTCGCGATGCCGGTTTCTCGATCTACTACATGGGCATCAACATCGGCGCGTTCGCGGGCCCTCTCGTTTGCAGCTATTTCGCAGAGAGAGTCGACTGGCATGTCGGTTTCAGCCTTGCCGGCATAGGCATGGTATTCGGCCTGATCTTTTACCTTCGCGGCATACCCGCCCTCAAAGGCGCGGGCGAACTCAATGAAGAGGCCCTCGCCCGTGTAGCGCAGGGGCGCAAGCAATTGATCTACGCGCTGATTGGCAGCGCCATTTTCTGCGGCGCGCTGTATGCACTGAGTTCGAGCGGCACGATCGCGATGACCGTGGTCGGCTTCGCGCAGGCAACCGGCCTCATTGTTGTCATCGTTGCCGCGCTGTACTTCGCCAGCGTGATGTTCTTCGCCTGCAAAGACAAGATCGAACGGCATCGCATCTTTGTCATCTTTATCCTGTTCCTCGGCGCGGCGATGTTCTGGTCGGGTTTCGAACAGGCCGGTTCTTCGATGAATATTTACGCCCGCGACCTTACCGACCGTGTCATCTTCGGCTGGGAGGTGCCCACCGGGTGGCTGCAATCGGTAAATCCGATCTTCATCATTCTGCTGGCGCCGGTAATGGGCTTGCTGTGGGTGCAGCTTGGTGCGCGAAACCCGTCGATCCCCGTCAAGTTCGGCATGGGCCTGGCGCTGCTCGGCGTCGGCTTCCTCGTGCTGGCCTGGGGATCGTTGTATGTGCCGGAGGGCGCTGTCGGCAATTCCGCAATCGGCGTCGGCATGACGTGGCTGGTCGTCACCTACTTTTTCCATACCGTTGGCGAACTCGCATTGAGCCCGGTCGGACTGAGCAGCGTTACCAAGCTGTCACCGCACAGGCTCGTCGGCCAGATGATGGGCACGTGGTTCATGGGCGCCGCCCTTGGCAACCTCGTCGCCGGCCTTATTGCGGGACGAATCGAAACACTGCCGCCGGAACAGCTGTTCACGGTCGTGGCGGGCATCGTTGTCGGTGCAGGGCTGTTGTTCCTGTTGTTTGCACCGCTCATCAACCGCGCGACGCACGGCATCAAGTAATCACTAAAAACTGGTTGTGACAATGAAATACATTACGAAATTGCTTGCGGGCCTGGTGCTCGCGACTGTTCTTGCTGCATGCTCGCAGCAAGCCGAAGAAGCGGACACAGTTGCCGCACCAACAGAGACAGCCGACGAGTTTGTGGCCCGCGTCAACGACGAGCTCGCCGAGCTCAGTCGCGAGACCGGCGCCGCCGGTTGGGTGCGTGCAACCTATATCACCCAGGATACGGCGATCCTGAGTTCGCTCGCCCGCGAGCGCTACGCAAAGTGGTTCAGCGAAACGGTCGCGCAGGCCAGGGCCTACGATGACATGGACCTCGCGCCCGAAACACGGCGCGCAATCGACCTGCTCAAGCTGGGCACCTCGCTGCCCACGCCGGACGATCCAGCGAAGCGTCGCGAGCTGACCGAGATTGCGACCGAACTCACGGGCATCTATGGCGAGGGCAAGTACTGCCGCAGCGAGGACGATTGCCTTCCCGGAGCCGAGCTCGAGCAACGGATGCAGTCGGTGCGCGACTATGACGAGTTGCTCGACCTCTGGCAGGGGTGGCGCCAGATTGCGAAACCGATGCGCGCCAAGTTCGAGCGCTACGTCGAGCTTGCCAACGAAGGCGCCGCCACGCTCGGCTATGCCAATCTCGGCGAAATGTGGCGCGCCGGCTTCGACATGAGCCCGGCCGAGTTCCGCGGCGAAACCAACCGCCTGTGGGAGCAGGTCAAGCCGCTCTACGACGAGCTGCATTGCCACGTCCGCGCGACGCTTGGTGACGTGTATGGCACCGACAAGGTGCCGCAGGATGGCCCGATCCCGGCGCACATTCTCGGCAACATGTGGGCCCAGGAGTGGGGCTCGCTGTACGATCTGCTCGAACCGTATCCCGGCGTATCCGATCTTGACGTCGACAAGACGCTGAAGACCAAGGACTACTCGCCGCAGGAAATGGTCCGTTCGGCGGAAAGCTTCTACGTCTCACTCGGCATGCCGCGCCTGCCGGACACGTTCTGGACGCGCTCGCAGTTTACGAAACCGCAGGACCGCGAGGTCGTGTGTCACGCCAGCGCCTGGGGGCTCGATGGCGGCAACGACCTGCGCATCAAGATGTGTATCAGCCCGACTTACGAGATGCTGCGCACGATTTACCACGAACTCGGCCACAACTATTACCAGGGCGCGTACAAGGACCAGCCGCCGATTTTCCAGGGCGGCGCGCATGGTGGCTTCCACGAGGCTATTGGCGACACCGTTGTTCTGTCGATGACGCCCGGATACCTCGAGGAGGTCGGCCTGATCAGTTCGGCGCAAGACAGCGAGCAGGCCATTATCAACCGGCAGATGCAGATGGCGCTCGACTCGATCGCGTTCCTGCCCTTCGGCAAGCTCATCGACGAGTGGCGCTGGGCCGTGTTCGCCGGTGAGGTCACGCCCGAAAACTACAACCAGGCATGGTGGGACATGCGGCTCAAGTACCAGGGCATCGTGCCACCGGTCGAGCGCACTGAAGAGGACTTCGACCCGGGCGCCAAGTATCACGTGCCGGGCAACGTTTCTTACACGCGCTACTTCCTTGCCCGCATTCTGCAATTCCAGTTCCACCGGGCGCTGTGCGAAATCGCCGGACATCAGGGCGACCTGCATGCCTGCTCGGTTTATGGCAGCGAGGAGGCTGGCGAAAAGTTCTACGCGATGCTCGAGGCGGGCCAGAGTGAACCCTGGCAGCAAACGCTCGAGAAGCTGACCGGCACGCAGGAAATGGATGCGTCGGCGATAATCGATTACTTCGAGCCGCTCATGGGCTATCTCAAGGAACAGAACGAAGGCCGCAGCTGCGGCTGGTAGACTTCCGGAAAGGGGTCAGAGCCCTTTTTTGACCACATGTGGAACAAAGGCTCATTTGGGAAAAAAGGGGCTCTGACCCCGACTGAGCACAGGGGACTCACATGTCAGAAAAACAACAAGAACAGGCAGCGCCGCCGCCGGCGAGCAACGGCGGTTTTCTCGGCACAGTAGAACGCGTCGGCAACAAACTACCCGACCCGGCAGTATTGTTTATCGTGCTGCTGTTCGTCGTCTGGGTACTGTCGTGGCTGCTGTCGTACCTGACGTACAGCTACATCGACCCGCGCTCCGGCGAGCCGATCGTTATCATCAACCAGTTGACCGGCACTTCATTCACGACGTTTCTGACCAAGCTCGTGACGAATTTCGTGCAGTTCGGGCCGGTAGGTACCGTGCTCGTTGCGATGCTCGGCATCGGGGTGGCCGAACATTCCGGCTTCATCACTACCGGCATCCGGGCGCTGCTCAATGTCACGGCCAAATGGCTGTTAACGCCGATGGTGATACTCGTCGGCATCGTCAGCCACTCTGCTGTAGATGCGGGATACGTGCTGGTAATCCCGATTGGCGGCGTCATTTTCTACGCCGCAGGTCGGCATCCACTTGCCGGCATCGCCGCGGCGTTTGCCGGTGTCTCGGGCGGTTTTTCCGCAAACTTCCTGCCTGCCGCGCTCGACCCGCTTTTGCAGGGGTTGACGCAGGGTGGCGCCCAATTGCTCGATCCTTCCATCGAGGTCAACACGCTCAATAACTACTTCTTCACGACCGCGTCGTCCGTGCTCATTATCGGGCTCGGCTGGTGGATCACTGACCGCATCGTCGAGCCGCGCATCAGCGGCACGCCGATCGATGGTGACGAAGAAGATCTGCCCGAGTTGCACGAGCTCAAGCCTGAAGAACGCAAGGGCCTGGTCTGGGCGTTGCTGGTCATGTTGCTGGGCGTCGTGGTACTTGCTTTGTCGCTGGTGCCGGAGACCTCGCCGTGGCGCGCCGCAAACGGCAAGCTCGCCGATTTCGGCGCGCCGATCATGCGCTCGATCGTCGCGCTGATCTTCCTGTTCTTCCTGATTCCTGGCCTCGTGTTCGGCTATGTCGCCGGTACGCTGAAAGGCATGAAAGACGTGATCCAGGGCATGTCGCACTCGATGCACCAGATGGCGTATTACCTGGTCATCATGTTCTTCATCGCGCAGTTCGTGTATGCATTCGGCGCGTCGAACCTGGGTACGCTGCTCGCGCTCGCCGGTGCGGAGGCGCTCAAGGGTCTGAAGGATTTCCCGTCGATACTGATCGTCGGCATCGTGCTGTTGACAGGCTTCGTCAACCTGTTCATCGGTTCGGCCAGCGGCAAGTGGGGCCTGCTGGCACCGATATTCGTGCCGATGCTGATGACCCTCGGCATCTCGCCGGACCTGACGCAGGCGGCCTACCGCGTCGGCGACTCGAGCACCAACATCATTACACCGCTGATGCCGTACTTCCCGCTCGTCGTCGTCTACTGCCAGCGCTACGTCAAGGGCACCGGTATCGGCACGCTGGCGGCGATGATGTTGCCGTACTCGCTCTGGTTCCTGCTGACCTGGACGGTATTCCTGATCATCTACTACGCAATCGGCCTGCCGTTGGGGCTCGGCGCGAGCTACGAGTACGTGATGCCGCAGTAGTGCGTTTATGAGCGACTTCGAAAAGCTGGGTGCTTTTTATCTCGGCAAGCGCTTCGATACAGAGAAGGACGAGCTTACGGATGAGCTTGTCCTGTACGACGCGAAGGACCTGACGACGCATGCCGTAATCATCGGCATGACCGGTTCCGGCAAGACAGGTCTCGGTATCGGCATTCTCGAAGAGGCCGCGCTCGATCACATCCCTGTGATCGCCATCGACCCGAAGGGCGACATGGGCAACATCCTGCTGACATTCCCGCAGCTTCGGCCCGAGAACTTTCGGCCATGGGTGAACGCCAGGGCGGCCTCCGACAAGGGACTGTCACCGGACGAGTATGCCGCCGCACAGGCCACGCTGTGGAAAAAGGGCCTGGGCGAATGGGGCCAGACGGGCTCGCGAATAGCGCAGATGCGAAGCAACGTCGATCTTGCCATCTACACGCCAGGCAGCAACGCAGGCATGCCGGTTTCGGTGTTGCAGTCATTTGCCGCCCCGGATGCGGCGCTGATCGACGATGTGGATCTTTATCGCGAACGCGTGCAGGCAACGGCGACAGGCATCCTGACCTTGCTGGGCGTCGATGCCGACCCTGTCGCCAGCCGCGAACATATCCTGCTTTCGCGCCTGCTCGACAATGCCTGGCGCGATGGCCGCGACCTCGATATCGCGAGCCTGATTGCCGAAATCCAGGATCCGCCGATCTCGCAGGTCGGCGTCATGACGCTTGACTCGTTTTTCCCGGCGAAGGACCGCTTCGCGCTGGCAATGCGCCTCAACAACCTGCTCGCGGCGCCTGGCTTCGAGGCCTGGATGCAAGGCGAACCGCTCAACGCAAAGAACCTGCTGTATACGGCCGAAGGCAAGCCGCGCATATCAGTCATGTCGATCGCCCATCTCGATGACGCGCAGCGCATGTTCTTCGTGTCGATGTTGCTCAACGACCTCATAGGCTGGATGCGGGCGCAGCAGGGCACCTCCAGCTTGCGTGCAATCCTGTACATGGACGAGATCTTCGGCTACATGCCGCCGGTATCGAACCCGCCTTCCAAGAAGCTGTTTCTGACATTGCTCAAACAGGCGCGCGCGTATGGGCTCGGCCTCGTCCTGGCAACTCAGAACCCGGTCGACCTCGACTACAAGGGGCTGTCGAATACGGGCACCTGGTTCATCGGCCGCCTGCAGACCGAGCGCGACAAGGCCCGCGTCATGGAAGGCCTCGAAGGAGCCAGCGATGGTGACTTCGACAAGCAGAAGATGGAGCGCACGCTGGCCGGGCTCGGCAAGCGCCGCTTCCTGCTGCACAACGTGCACGAAGACGAGGCTGTGGTGTTTGGCACGCGCTGGGTTCTTTCCTACCTCGCTGGTCCGCTGACACGCGACAACATCAAGGCGTTGATGTCCAGAGCGAAAGCGAAAGTGGCAGCGGCGGTGCGCACGGTCAGCAAACCGAAGCGTCGCGCAGAGACCGCAGCGCCGGCGTTGCCGCCTGACGTGGAGCAGGTGTTTGTCCCAACGCTGGCCACAGACGTCGTCTATTACCCACGGTTGCTGGCGGCGGCGGACATGCTGTTCAACAACGCGCGCTACCACGTCGAGTCCGAGCAGAGCGCCCTGTATGCCGTCGAGTTCGAGGACGGACCCGTCAGCGTCGATTGGGACAACAGCGATGCCTTGTCAATCAGCGTCGACAGCCTGCGCGGTGAAGGCCTGCCGGACGCCGCTTACGCACCGATTCCGGAGGCTGCCGGCTCCGCAAAGAGCTATGCCAGGTGGGGCCGGGACTTCAAGCGCTGGGTGCGGCAAAACGAGACGATCACGCTCTACCGCAGCAAGAAGTTCCGGCTCACGTCGGGGGTCGGGGAAACCGAAGGTGATTTCCGCGCCCGCCTGCAGGTGATCGCTAATGAGAAGCGCGACCGGGCCATTGCGAAAATTCGTAAACGCTACGCGGCGAAGACGACGACGCTGGAAAATCGTTTGCTGCGCGCCAACCAGGCCATTGAACGCGAGTCGCAACAAGCGAGCCAACGCAAGCTCGATACGGCGGTGTCATTTGGCAACGCCATCCTCGGCGCGCTGCTCGGCCGCAAGCGGGTGTCGAGCACCTCGGCGCGCAGGGTGGGCACTGCTGTGCGCTCCGCTGGCCGGGCCCGCAAGGAAGCTGCCGACGTGAAGCGCGCGCAGGAAACGGCGCGCAAGGTCAGGTCGGACATGGAACAGCTGGGTCGCGAGCTAAAAAAAGAAATTGCGGCACTGGACACAGCGTTCGACGCGCAATCCGAAGAGCTTGCCGAGGTTGTCGTGCGTGCGAAAAGCACCGATATCCACGTGCCGCTCGTCGGCCTTGCGTGGATGCCTTATGTCGAGGATGAGACCGGCAGATTGAAGCCTGCCTGGTAGTTTGGGGACAGTCGCTTAATATTTCTTCAGGCGTGTTCGGCGACGTTCGCAGCCGAATAAATATTAAGCGACTGTCCCCAAATTAGTCGCCGATGCAGGCTCCGGCATAGGCCTTGGTGACGGCTGCATTGTTGATCTGGCACTCGTTCTCGTAGGTAACGCCGTCGATGCCACACACCGGCGCATAAACGCGCGGGCAGTTCTCGCCCTGGCCCTCACAAATACCTGCATAGTCGATACGCACGCCCCGCCGCTCCGCCTGGCAGGCATTGCTGTAAGTCACGCCATCCGAGCCGCACACCGGTACGAAAATCGACGGGCACGGCCGCACATTGCAGATGCCCTCCGTGTAGACGAGCTTGCCGGCCTTCTCGGCCATACATGCGTTGTCATAAGTCGTGTCATCAGCGCAAACCGGTGCAAAAACCTTCGGGCAGTTTTCGATGTCGCACAGGCCCATGCGCTGCACCGGGACTCTGTTCGCGTCAGCCTCGCAGCGGTTGATGTACGTACGGCCATTCATACCGCACACCGGGTCTTCGATGCTCGGGCATCCACTCGGCGTGCACTCACCGAGGCCGGCCACCTGCACGCCTGACAACCTGGCGAAGCATTCGTTGATATAAGTGGTGCCATTGATGCCACAAACCGGGTCGTACTCTTCGCCACAGGCGTTCTCTTCTTCCGCCGGCGCCGGACAGCGCCCACGCGTTGCAACATCCACGCCAGCCACGCGGGCGACACAATCGTTGGAATACGTCTGTCCGTCGACGCCACATACAGGGTCGTACTGCATGGTGCACGCCACCGCGTCTTTTTCAGCTTCTTCCTCCTGCGACCAGGCGGGCGAAGAAGCAATCAGAAAAGATACGAGGATGGCGAACGAAAGTGCGACGAAAACGTTATTCATAGTCTGGTGCTTTTGCTGACAGCAGCTATTTTAGAACACTTGAACTAGATACGGTTCCTTTCTGGCAGCAATAACTCGCTGATTGTTATCAATTCGAACCCCTCGTCTTTGAGCACCGGCAGCTCGCGCTCGAGCACTTCCAGCGTCTCTGGAAACGGGTGCCCGATCGCGACAGCCTGACCGTTTCGCCGTGCGAGCTTCTTGAGTCGTTCGAGCTCCCGCACTATCGCCTCGACCGTTCGCTCGTGGTCCAGGAAGACATCGCGGCGCGCCGCCGCTATGCCGGCCTCGGCTGCTGCCGAGAGCGCTATGCTCTCGTGTGTCGTGTAGCTGTCGATGAAGAACAGGTTATCGCGCTCGCCAATCTCCTGCATCAACCAGGCCATGTGCCCCGGGTGCCGCGTCAGCAAGCTGCCGCGATGGCTGCTCACACCGACCGCGAACGGCACCGTTTCGATGGCCTCTGCAAAAGTCTCCTTGAACGCGGGCCGGGTCATGTCGAGTGTTATCCCCCCGGGCTCCGCGGGACCGCGATAATTAGCCGCCTCCAGCGGCAGGTGCAGTAACACGTCCTTGCCGCGGTCGTTGGCAAACTGCGCCAGCCTTTTGCTGTGTGGCGTACTCGGCAAGATGGCGAACGCCACCGGGCCAGGCAGCATGATTGCCCGGCGACCGGCCTCGAGCTGGTAACCGAGATCATCAATGATGATCGCGATTCGTGGTCGGGGGTTGGCGTTGCTTTGCGAAACTGACAGCACCAGTAGTGCGGCCAGCAGAAACCAGCGGCGGCTCATGGCGCCTTGCTGTGCATCACCTGTTGATGTTGCAGGCGCTCAACCGCGGCGACGAGCTGTCCATCGAGCTCCCGGTCGACGAGGCCTGTCAGGCTCAGGTCCGGAAATCCAGGAGTGTCTTCGACATACAGATCCGGGGTAATGCCCGTTTCGTGGATCGAGTCGCCCGACGGCGTGAAGTAACGCGAAGTGGTGAGCTTGATTGCCCGACCCTGTGACAACGGCATAACGGTCTGCACCAGCCCCTTGCCGAACGTTTCGGTTCCGACGACCGTCGCGCGACCGTGATCCTGCAGCGCGCCGGCAACGATCTCTGACGCGGACGCCGAGCCCTGGTTGACGAGCACGATCATTTCCGCGCCATCGAGGACATCACCACGATGCGCAGAACGACGAAAACGGGAGTCAGCCGTGCGACCCTCGGCGGTAACGATCACACCGGCATCGAGAAACAGGTCGGTAACGTCCACTGCCGCATCGAGCACGCCACCCGGATTGTTGCGCAAATCCAGCACCAGGCCGTTCAGCATGCCGTCGTTCTCATCCTGCATGTCGTCGATAGCGCGGCTCAGTTCGCGCGCCGTGGTTTCACTGAACTGATTTACGCGCACATAGCCATACGACGGCTTCAGCAGCTCGTGGTGTACGCTCGCGACACGAATGACTTCACGGCGCATCTCGTGGACGATCGACTCACCGTCACGGTCGACCGTAACGCTGACTTTGGTGCCGGCGCGGCCGCGCATGCTGTTCATCGCATCGCGCAGATTCTTCGGGTTGATGACCTGGCCATCAACGGCAATGATCTTGTCGCCACTGCGAATGCCCGAACGCGCCGCCGGCGAACCGGCCATTGGCGTGATGACGGTCATAACGCCATCTTTTTCGTTAACTTCGATGCCGATGCCGCTGTAACTGCCTGTGGTGCTGATGCGGATGTCACGGTACTCATCAGCGTCGAGGAATTCCGAATGCGGGTCGAGGTCCTGGACCATGCCGCGAATGGCTGCGTCGAGCAGTTCGCTGTCATCGATGGGTTCGACGTATTCGCGCTTGACGCGCTGCATGACCTCGGCAAACAGGCGGGCCTGCTCCATTGCCCGTTCCTGGTCGCCGACAGGGTGCCGCGCGGCCATGAGGCCACCGCTGAACGACAGGCTCAGCCCCAGGACTGTGCCGACGGCAATAACCAGAATAACTCTGGTTTTCAACAACATACAGTTCTCCTGCTTCCCTGCTTACGTTTCCCGAACGGACAGGTTTTCTGACGATAGCACAGCGACAGGGCTGCTCCTATACGCCGTCGTCACGTTTTACTGGCCCGGCCGGCGCGTCACCCAGTGGCGCGGATTCAGGGGCTCGGTGCCGCGACGCAGCTCGAAGTAAAGGCTCGACTGTGTTTGACCGCCGCTGTCGCCGACCGTTGCAATCACGTCGCCCGGTGCGACCCAGTCGCCGGCATTCTTGAGAATGGTCTCGTTGTAGCCATACAGCGTCATATAGCCCTCGCCATGATCGACGATGACGAGCAACCCCATGCCGGCGAGCCAATCGGCAAACACCACGCGACCGTGGTACACGGAGCGCACCTCCCGACCTCGCGGCGCGCCGAGGACGACGCCGTTCCATTTCAGGCGCTCACTCACCCGCGGCTGGCCGAAGTCGTGCAGCAGAGTGCCTGCAACCGGCCAGGTCAGCCGGCCTTTGTGTTCGCTGAACGGGTCCTCGGAGCTGATCGGGTAGTCGGACAGGATGCTCGTCAGTTCAGCGATCAGCCGCGACAGGTCTTTTTCCTGCGCTGCGAGCCGATCGACCTCCTGGCCTTCGTCGGCAAGCTTGCGCCGCAGGTCATCAAGCAGTGACTGGCGCTTGTCCTGCGCTACGCTGAGCCTGGTGAGTTCCTCGTAGCGGGCCCTGGCGAGGTCGGCGAGCCGCGCCTCCTCGGCAGCAACCTCACTGCGTAGCGCAGCCAGTTCGCGGATAGCCTCCGTCACCGCCTCGATGTTGGCGCCACGATATTCGTTGAGGTACCCGTAGTAGGCCATCAATCGCCCCAGCGTCGCCGGGTCGCGCTGGTTGAGAAGCAGCTTGATGCGTTCCTGGCTACCGCTCATGTATGCGGCGCGAACCTGCTCGGCCAGCTCACGGGACTCATCATCGAGCTCAGCCTCGCGCTCGCCGAGTTGCCGGTCCAGCTCCGCCCGACGACGCGTGCTGTAGTCGCGCTCACGCTCCAGCTCCTTGAGGCGGATACGCTTCTCGGAGATCTCGACTTCGGCCTCCTGCAGTTCGCCGGTTACCCGGTCGCGATCTGCGGCACTTCTGTCCATGCTTTTCTTGAGGTCGGAGATGCGCTCGCGGACCTCTTCCAGCTCCTGCTCCTTGATTTTGGCAAGCTCGCCCCCAGTTTCCTGGGCCAGGCCGACATTGGTTGCCAGAAAAACAAGGAACAAGAAGGGGCCCAGGGCTCTCATGATTCGGCAGTTTGGTATAATGCGCCCTTTGCCACAAGCGGGGCGACGCGTTTCCCGCCCCTGAATACCATGGAAAGAATTCCCGAATTTATCGGCAATCACACATTGCTGGTGGTAGCCCTGATGATCAGCTTTTTCGTGCTGATTTTCAGCGAGCTGCGACGCAAAGCGAGTGGGATGGTTAATATCCCAGCAAGCGAGGCTGTGTCGCTGATCAACAACGACGCCATCGTGGTCGACCTGCGTAATGCCGAGGCGTATGCTCGCGGCCACATTGTTAATTCCAAGAATATCCCGTTTGACGAGTTCGCCGCGAGAAAGGACACGTTGAACACCTCGAAGCCGGTTATCGCGGTGTGCGACTCCGGCATGACATCTACCAAGGCTGTATCCATGCTGCGGCAGGCGGGCTTTGAAAGCGCGTATGGGCTGAAGGGCGGCATGAGCGGCTGGAGCCAGGCGGGTCTTCCGGTCGTAACCGGCAAGAAGACCAAGAGCAAAGGCAAAAAGTAATCACCAGGAAATAAGCATGACTGAAGAAAAACAGAATGAAGATGCCAAGAGCATTTCCATTAGCAAGATTTACGTCAAGGATTTCTCATTCGAGTCGCCCAAGGCGCCGGAAGTATTTCGCGTCACCGACTGGAATCCGCAGACTGACCTGAACCTTCGCAGCACCCACAAGGCCATCGAAGGTGAAGAGGCGCTGCACGAGGTCGTTCTTACAATCACGGTAGATGCCAAAGATGGTGACTCGACGTTGTTCCTGGTGGAAATCCAGCAGGCCGGCCTGTTCCATATTGCGGGCTACGAGGAAGAAGAATTCAAGGCAATCGTCGGCAGCTTCTGTCCGAATGTCCTGTTCCCATATGCCCGCGAAGCCATCGCTGATTGCGTAAGCAAAGGTGGGTTCCCCGAGTTCATTCTTCAGCCGATCAACTTTGACGCGCTGTACATGCAGTCTCAGCAACAAGCGGCGCAGCAGCAGTCCGAGGAAGCGGAGAAGCACTGATAAGCGAAGCGCCCAGCAAGCAAGTTGCCGTTATCGGCGCAGGTTCCTGGGGAACCGCGCTGGCAATGCAGCTTGCCCGTTGCGGCGCTGACGTCAGGTTGGGTGGCATACTCGAGCTGGACCTGCTCGAGGACATGGCAAAAAGCCGTGAAAACAAGCGCTACCTTCCTGGCGTCAGCTTTCCTCCGACGCTGACGGCCAACCCCGATCTCGAGGCATGCCTTGACGGCGTTCGCGACGTGCTCGTCGTCGTACCCAGCCACGGGCTGCGCGAGACGTTAACAAAAATCAAGCCGTTGCTGCGCGAAGACTCGCGCGTATGCTGGGCGACCAAGGGCTTCGAGCTGCACTCCGGCAAGTTGCCACACACCGTCGCCGAAGAAGTGCTTGGCAACGGCCTTTCAATGGCCGTCCTGTCCGGCCCTACCTTTGCCAAGGAGGTTGCCGAAGGCCTGCCCACCGCCATGACGATTGCTGCCAATGACGAGCAATTTGCGGCCGACCTGGCAAAGGCATTATCGAGCAACAACTTCCGCGCCTATACCTCCGACGACATGATTGGCGTAGAGGTTGGCGGTGCCGTCAAGAACGTTCTCGCTATCGCTGCCGGCATGACGGACGGCCTCGGGTTCGGCGCCAATACGCGCGTCGCACTGATCACGCGCGGTCTCGTGGAGCTGATGCGGCTCGGCACCGCACTCGGCGCGAAGCGGGAGACATTCATGGGCCTCGCCTGCATGGGCGACCTGGTCCTTACCTGTACCGACAACCTGTCCCGCAACCGCCGCATGGGTCTCGCTCTCGCCAGCGGCAAGACTGTCGAAGAGGCGCAGCAGGAGATCCAGCAGGTCGTCGAAGGCGTGCTCGCGGCCGAGGCGGTCAAGGAAGTTGCCGACGAACTCGGCATCGAGATGCCGATCTGCGAGCAGGTCTACAAAATTCTTTACGAAGGCACGTCGCCCCAGGAAGCCTTGCAATCCCTGATGACGCGCCAGCTCAAACCCGAAAACCAGTAACCGAAAGGAAACCTCTATGACTGTCATTGCCAGGGCATTGCTGTGTGCCACGATTGCGCTTGCCGCCGTGTTCTCTGCGAACGTGCAGGCCGAAGACGAACAAAAAGCCGTGCTTGTGACCGGCGCAAGCAGCGGCATCGGCCTCAGGATAACCGAGTACCTGGCCGACGCCGGGCACTTTGTTTATGCAGGCGCACGCAAACCCGAAGACATCGAGCGCCTCAGCGCGATGGACAACGTCATGGGCATTCGCCTCGATGTGACGGTGCAGCAAGAAATCGACGCGGCCGTCGAGCTGGTGCGCGCCGAGGGCCGCGGTCTTTGGGGCATCATCAACAACGCCGGCGTCTACGTAGGCGGCCCGATGCTTGAGATGGATGAGGCCGACCTCGACTTCCAGCTCGACGTGAACGTTTACGGACCGTACCGCGTCAACAAGGCCTTCGCCGACATGATTCTCGAGTCGGGCGGCCGCTTCAACGTCATCAGTTCGATCTCGGGCGTGCTGTCCGGTCCCGGCTCCGGCGCCTACAGCATGAGCAAGCACGCCATGGAGGCTTACACGGATGCGCTCGCCGCCGAGCTGCGGATGGTCGGCGCGAACGTCCATGTCAGCGCCATCGAGCCGGGCAACTTCAGGTCGGAGATCGCCAATTCAGCCTGCGATCGGGCGCTTGCTTCCGGCAAGCTGGAGGACGAGTCCCGCTGGCCGGCGTACAACGAGCGCATGGCAGAGCGCTGTGAAGACGCCAGTCGCAGCCAGTACCCGGAGCCCGATGCCGTCGCGCGTGCTGCACTACATGCGATGTTCGACCCGAACCCGAAAGAGCATTACATGGTTGTCCCGGTTCGCTCCGAGGCGGAAAGGACTATTTATAAAGCCATTGAGGAGCTCGTCGAACTCAACCGCGACCACCAATTCAGCTTCACTCGCGACGAGCTCGTCGAGATGCTCGATGATGAGATCGATACCGGTGACGGCCTCGAACGCGCATTCCAGCGACCGCGGCAATGACCTGCAGCCCACGTCGGGCTGGTAATTGGTGTCGAATCTTCTAAGCTTGTGCGAATAAGAACGGATAACCTTGGGGGTTAACAATGAACAGACGTAAATTCTGCCGCTCGGCAGTTGCCGCGAGTGTCGCGGCTGCAATACCGATGCTTCCCGGATGCGAGCGCAAGGCGCCTGTGGCAACCGGGGCGGATACGAGCATGGCCGCCGTGTCGCTTGATGGCGCCGAGATCGAACTCGAGAAAGCCGCTATTCGCGAGCTCGGCGAGTCAATGACCGGACCAGTAATTCTTTCCGGCCATCCGGAATATGACAACGCTCGCTCGATCTGGAACGGCATGCATGACAAGCGGCCGGCGCTGATTGCGCGCTGCATGAACAGTGACGACGTCAGCAAGGCGGTCACGTTTGCGCGGGAGAGGGGCGTGCTGACGTCCGTGCGCGGCGGCGGTCATAGCTGGCCCGGCAAGTCCGTCTGCGATGACGGCCTGATGATCGATCTGTCGCAAATGAACACCGTAACTGCCGATGAGACGACGCAGCGCGCGAATGCGCAGGGTGGTGCCCTGCTGAGCGGCCTCGACGCCGCAGCGCTGGCGAAAGGCATGGTGACAACGGCGGGTGTTGTCTCGCATACGGGCGTCGGCGGTTATACGCTCGGTGGCGGCTTCGGACGCCTCAACCGCAAATACGGCCTGACCATCGACAACCTCACCGGCGCAGAAATCGTGACTGCTGATGGCACAGTGCGACGCATCAGCGCCGAAGAAGACCCCGATCTGTTCTGGGCCATTCGCGGCGGTGGTGGAAACTTCGGTGTTGCGACCGAGTTCGAGTACCAGCTATACCCGTTCGAGCGCAATGTGCTTTCCGGGAGCATTGTCTGGCCAGCGGAGCAGGCTCGTGATGTTCTCGAATTCTATGCCGAGTGGTCTGAGGGGCTGTCTGACGAGATGTACGCAGGCCCGAATATTGCGACCACACCGGACGGTATTCGCGTTATCACGATCGACATCGTCTATAACGGTGATCCGGCCGCCGGCGAAAAGGAGCTTGAGCCGATGCGCAATATTGGCTCGCCCGTGGTCGACGGCATCATGGTGCAGGATTACTCGGTGTTGCAAACCATTAACGACGTTGCGTTCGGTCACGGCATTCGCTCTTACGCCAAGAACGGCATGGTCAAGCAGTGGTCGCAGGAGCTGATCAACGCGATGCTCGAGAATGACGACCCTCGCGTCTTCGTCGGTAACCATGTTGCCGGTGGCGCCGTGAAACGCGTCGGTGAGCTCGACACGGCCTTCCCGCACCGCAATGCCGAGATCATGATCGTCATTGCCGGTGGCTGGATGGATCCGGCCCAGGATGATGAAATGATTGCCGCAGCACGTGCTTACTACAAGGCGCTCGAGCCACATCTTGGCGGCTATTACGACAACATCGATTTCGATGGCGACAAGGTGCCGGTCAATTACGGGCCGAACTATGCGCGCCTGCGGGAGATAAAGTCACAGTACGACCCCGGCAACCTGTTCCGGCTGAACAGCAACATCGAACCCGGCTGACGTGCGAGCGGCTTTCGCCGCGATGGAACCTGGCGGCCGTCAATGAGGTCGGATTCTCCATGATGCGAATTCGGCCTGTATTGGCGGCCGTTCTGCTTTACCCGTTCGCGACAGCGGGTTTTGCCGCAACGACCGAGTTTTGCCTCGACGGCGAGTTTGACCTGGGCGCTCGTTACCAGGGACATACCCCGCGGGCGGGCGAGTTTTACCCGGCTCGCTGGTGCGTGACGACAGACGACGCGTCCGATCGCGTGCTGCTGTCGATGAGCGGCAACTCCAACCCGGACATGGCCGGTGGCTGGACCGTTGCCTTCATTCCGCCCGACCTCGTCCGTATCGTCAACCGCGATTCACCGCCCGACATCGAGTTTCGCACATCGAAAGCAGCCGCGGAGGCCGCGCGCAGCCGCATGCTCGACCCGCGGCACTCCGCCTCACCGTCCGACCCGATTCGCGAAATCCGGACCTCGGTCGACCTGCCATTGCGCGGCCGCGTCCCGGTGACCTGGACCTGGCGCTCGCTGCACGGAAGCCCGGGCCCGCGCCTCGAAATTGACGTCGATGGCGTCGTCATGTTTCGCGGTACCGGCTCGCGCCGCATCCTCACCGAGGATGAGGCGGCGACGCTATGGGCGCCGACCCCCGGCGCGGATCCGGTTGATGTGCCGGGCGATCGGTGGCCATCGCGAGTTGTAATGGAGCTCGTCAACCTGGCCGATGATGTGTACCTCGTGCAGGGTGTCCGAACCGGCTTTCATCACATGGTCGTGGCAACAGACGAAGGCCTGGTCGTTGCCGACGCGCCCGCCGGCTGGGTGGAGCTGCAGCAGTTTCCGCCGGCCGACCTCGTCCCGGGTCTCGGTGTCAGCGGCTTGTCGGAGGGCCTGGTGGATTTCCTGGCCGAAGAGTTTCCCGGTGTTCCGATCCGCGCGGTGGTCCTGACACACCATCACGACGACCATGCGGGCGGCGCGCGCGCCTTCGCCGCCGCCGGTGCGACGATTTATGCGCCTGGGCAGGTCGCACGCTTTCTCGGCGATGCACTCAATCGCGAGTCGATGCCGGGCGACAGGCTGACTGACGCCGGCCACAATGTGTTGATACAGCCGGTTGCCGATTTCGCCACACTGAGCGACCCGGACACGCCGGTAACGATTCTCAACATGGGCGCAAGCCCGCATGTGATCGCATCGCTCGGCGTACTGGCAAACGGCTACTTTTTCCAGTCGGACCTGCACGTACCGAATTCCGAATCGGACGTGCCGCGCAGCGACAGGGTGGAGACAGAATGCTGGTTCGCCGGCTGGGCTGTTAACCACCTCACACCCGACACCGTGGTAATCAACACGCACTCGCTGGTGCAAACGCCGGTATCGCGCCTTGCGAAATACCTGGAATCAGACAGCTGCTAGTTGCCGCCTTCGAAGCCGAGCTGTCGCCATGCTTCGTAAACGATGACGGCCGCGGTATTGGACAGGTTCAGGCTGCGGTTGTCGGGCCGCATCGGCAGCCGCAGGCATTGTTCGTCAGGAAGCGCATCCAGTATTTGTTGCGGTAATCCACGCGTCTCCGGCCCAAGCAGGAAAGCATCGCCTTCGCGGTACCGCGGCGCATCGTGCCGCGTCGTGCCGCGCGTGCTCAGTGCAAAGACTCTCGGCGTGCCCAGGACATCGAGGCAGTCTTCGAGCGAGGCATACACCTGGACGCTGGCAAATTCCCGGTAGTCGAGCCCGGCGCGCCGCAGCTTTCGTTCCTCGAGATCGAAACCCAGCGGCTCGATCAGGTGCAGCGCCACCCCGGTATTGGCGCACAAGCGAATGACGTTGCCCGTGTTTGGCGGGATCTCGGGCTGGTAGAGAATCAGGCTGAACATTGGCGTAGAATGCCGCATCCGATGAGCGCTTCAAACTCCAGTCCCCTCCACGTCGACTTTTGCAGCCTGTCATTCGCTTCGCCGATCGTGCTGTTGTCGGGCTGTGTGGGCTTTGGTGAGGAGTACACGCGCGTCGAAGGATTTTCGAATCGCGACGTCGGCGCCATCGTTCTCAAGGGAACGACGCACGAACCGCGCCTCGGCAATCCGCCGCATCGTGTCTGCGAAACGCCGATGGGCATGCTCAATGCGATCGGCCTGCAAAACCCCGGTGTCGACAAGGTCGTTGACGACATCCTGCCCGGCCTCGACTTCGAGGAGACGCGCTTCATTGCCAACGTCTGCGGGTCGCGAATAGAAGACTATGCCGCCGTAACGCGGCGCTTCAACGATTCGCCAATCGATGCGATCGAGATCAACATTTCCTGCCCGAACATCAAGGAAGGCGGCGTGCAATTCGGCAACGTCCCGGAAATGTCGGCACGCGTCGTCGCCGCCTGCCGCGCCGAAACCGACAAACCGATTATCACCAAGCTGTCGCCCAACCAGACCGACATCCAGGAGAATGCGCGACTGTGTATCGAGGCCGGCTCTGATGCATTCGCTGTCATCAACACGGTCATGGGCATGGCAATCGATGCAGAAGCGCGCAAGCCGGTCATAGGCAACGTGCGCGGCGGCCTGTCCGGGCCCGCGATCAAGCCGATTGCGTTACTCAAGACACGGCAGGTTTACGAGGTTGCACAGCCACACAACATTCCGATCATCGGCCAGGGCGGTATCACAACGCCGACAGATGCGATCGAATTCATTATCGCGGGCGCTACCACAGTTGGCGTGGGAACGGCGCTGTTCTACGACCCGCTGGTGTGTAAAAAGATCAACCAGGGCATTGCCGATTATCTCAAGCGTCATGGCATGGCAGCCGTTGCCGATCTTGTAGGAACGCTTGAGCTGTAGCGGCTGCTATCGCCGATCCGGCTGACTGACAATCATCGAATCATCAGGAATCCGTCAGGCTCTGGCGCCGTGACGATGACACAGTGGGCTCTCGCTACACTGATAATCGGGGGTGCGCGTGATGAGCCACAAACCGGCCCCGACACGGGGCGCCCTGGTCATGGCAGCTGTCGCAGCGCTGGCTTTTGCCGCGGGATGTTCCAGCCTGCCGCCAATAGACGAAACCAGGAGTGTGCATCTGCAGACCGACTTCACGGGCATGAGCAGGCTTGAAGTCGACGTCGACGGTGATCCGGAGCTGCGCCCCGGTGCGATGGCCGTCCAGGGTATGTACGGGTCCGTGGAGGCGTGCAATATCTTTTTCTGGGCTTGCGCAATTGTCATGGTTCCCACGGCCACCGCCGCCGGCGCAATCATCACCGCAATAGAAACCCTGCCCGAAGAGGACGCTCACGCACTCAATCACGTCACTGCGAACGTCGTGTCGCGTAACGGCGTCAATCTCGACATGGCTTTTGATCAGGCCATGCGGCGCGAGGCCGGGCGTCACGGCATAGAACTGAAAAGCGTGTTTGCCGATGTCTCGCTGCAGGCCTATATCTCTGAAGTCCGCTGGAACGTGGGCGTCGGAAACCATGTCGCTATCGAAGCCACGTTCACGATTCACGGCCATGCCAATGGCAAGTCCGGCCGCCGCAACATCAAGGTTGTCAGCGACAGCGCCAAGGTGGAGGCATGGGTGGCCGGCAGCGGTGAACTCATCGAGGAAGCGCTGAACGTGATGGTCGAAGAGGCAAGCGTCGAAATCTGGCAGCGCATCCTGGACCGGAACGAGAAGGCCAACAACTGACCTCTTTCCTGTTTTCCTTAGGTACATCCCGGAATTGACGCCACTTCCCGGCGGCCGGAGCATGAATCCGGGAAAGGAGGTGCAACATGAGGGGGTTTCAGACAACGCTCCTGATCATTGCCTGTGGTGTTCTCACGACTCAATTCGTCAGACACGTTCACGTTTACGCCATCGGGTACGAAGAATCGATTCTCGCTCCGGCCGACGTTTATTACGAGGTCCAGGAAGAGGTTCGCCTGCAAGAGTCCACGGGCGAGCTCATGACCGAGTATGAGCAGCTCGAGGCACAGATCGAAGCGCTCAAACGGGAAGACCCTTCCAGGGAGCAGTTTGTCCTCAGGCAGGAAAACCCTGAGCTGTTCGCGAGGCACTCGGCCCTGGCGTCCGAGTTGCGTCAGCGCGAGTCCGTAACGAGAGAGATCAGGGATACCTGGATATTCTCGGGGGCCGGGTTGGTCCTGATCAGCATGGGTGCGTTCGCTTACGCGCGCGGTTACGGCTGGGTAGGAATGTCCCTGGTCGTTCCCGGCATCCTGGAGCTGATGTGGTGGTCGGCACCGTCCTTCACGTTAGGTGGCGCCGTCCGCGAGTACGACACACTCCTGATGAACAAGATCATCCTGACGGTCCTCGCGCTGGCCCTGGTTTATGCGCTCTGGTTTTTTGCCCAACGCATGCGGTCTGCTGACGCCTGATCAGTCGAGGTGCAAGGACTTCATCTTGCGCGTCAGCGTGTTGCGGCCCCAGCCGAGCAGCCTGGCCGCTTCCTGGCGGTGACCGCCGGTCTGGCTCATTGCGGTTTCGATCAGCGTTCTTTCGAACTCCGGCAGGGCCGTTTCAAGTAGCGGGCCCTTGCGATTAGCGAGCTGCTGCTCGGCCCAGCTTGCCAGGCTGCGGGTCCAGTCCTGCGTGGCTCGTGTCGACTCGACACTGCCGCCAAGGTCCACAGGAATGTCCTCCGTGGTGATGACCGTACCCGGGGCTGTAACGGTCAGCCGCCGCGTAGCATTGACGAGCTGGCGCACATTGCCGGGCCAGTCATAACCCTGCAGCATTTCGAGTGCGTCGCTGTCGATCGTTTTTGCCGGCGCCTCGAGTTCCTTCGCCGCGTCGGCCAGGTAGTGGTTCAGCAACAACGGTATGTCGGCGCGGCGTTGCCGCAGCGGTGGCGAATTGATGCGGATGACGTTCAATCGATGGTACAGGTCTTCGCGGAATCGCGACTCCTTGACCGCTCTCGCCAGGTCCTGGTTGGTCGCTGCAATCACGCGCACGTCCACCTTGATCGATTGCTGGCCGCCAACCCGGTAGAACTCGCTCTCGGCCAGCACTCGCAGCAGGCGCGTTTGCAGCGCAGGTGACATGTCACCGATTTCATCGAGAAACAGCGTGCCGCCGTCCGCCTGCTCGAAACGGCCGATGCGGCGAGCGTCGGCGCCCGTGAACGAGCCTTTTTCATGGCCGAACAGCTCCGATTCGAGCAACTCCGCTGCGATCGCCGAGGTGTTCAACGCGACAAAGGGCTTGTCGGCCCGCGGGCTGTGTTCGTGCAGGGCTCGCGCTATCAGTTCCTTGCCGGTGCCGGACTCACCGGTAATCAGGACCGTCATGCTGGAGCCGGCGAGACGCCCGATCGAGCGAAACACCTCCTGCATCGCCGGCGCCTGGCCGATCATTGACGAGATATCGCTGCTGCCCTGTTGTTCGTCGTTGTCGGTATAGCCGTTCTGGCGCGCGGCCTTGCGGACGAGCTCGATGGCTTCGTCGATGTCGAATGGCTTCGGCAGGTACTCGAATGCGCCACCTTTGTATGCGGCGACCGCATTTTCGAGATCCGAGTGCGCCGTGATGACAATGATCGGCAGGTTGGGACGCGTGGTCCGCAGGCGCTCGAGCAACGCGATGCCGCTCATCCCTGGCATGCGCACGTCGGTGATCAGCACGTCCGGCTCGGTATGCGCAATCGCTTCTAGCAGGTGCTCTGCGCGTTCGAAGCTGCGCGCTTGCATGTTCGCCTGGCGCAGGGCCTTCTCGAGCACCCACCGGACGGACTGGTCGTCGTCGACAACCCAGACGTTGAGCGGTCGATCGTTCATGACGCGACCTCCGCTTGCTGTAATGGTATGCGGACAAAGAACACGGTTCGCCCGGGCCGGCTTTCAAATTCGATCAGCCCGCCATGGCGGCTCAATAGCTCCTGCGCCGCCGGCAGCCCGAGCCCGGTTCCTTCGGGCCGACTCGTCACCAGCGGATAGAACACCGAGTCCTGCATGTCGGGCGGAATGCCTGGACCGTCATCTTCGATTTCGATGGTCGCGATGACGCTGTGGCGAATATCGCCGATCGTGAAATTGGTGACCGCCCGGCTTCGCAACGTAATCGTGCCGTGGCCGTCGAGCGCCGCCGCAGCGTTGCGCACAAGGTTGAGGAACGCCTGAACAACCTGGTCTCGGTCGAGGTCAATCGTCGGCAGGCCGGGATCATAATCGCGCTTGAACCGGACGCCGGGCTGCCCCTCCGCGTCGATGATGCGGACGACATACTCAAGCAGTTCGTGCACATTGACCGGCTGTTTGTTCGGCGGTCCACCAGGCCCAAGCAGCGTGTCAACCAGGCCGGCGAGCCGGTCTGTCTCGCTGATCACAACGTCTGTGTACTCGGTCAACTCTTCTTCATTGAGTTGTTTCGCGAGCAGCTGCGCGGCGCCACGTATGCCACCCAGTGGATTCTTGATCTCATGCGCCAGCTGGCGAATCATTTGCCGGCCGGCGCCGTGTTGTATCAACAGCGCGTTCTCACGGCTGATTTTCGAGCGCCGTGTGACGTCGGTCATTTCAACGAGCAGTGCAGCGTCATCGACATCGATGGGAGAGACGCGGCAGTCAACGATGCGCTCGTCGGCATGTACCTCGGTCGGTCCAAGCCGCATCTCGTTTGCGTAGTGGTCGCCGGTCTCCAGTACGCGGCTGAGGATGTCCTGCAGCTCGGGCTCGTCGTCGAGAAGTCGTAACAACGACTCACCGCGCGCGCGCTGCACACTGATGCCGAGAATGTTTTCGGCCGCGGGGTTTAGGTCGACGATCAGCAGGTTTTCATCAACGAGGATTACGCCTGCACTGAGGCTGTCGAGTATGCGTTTGGGGTTGTCCCGGGATGTTCCGTCGTTGCCGGAACTATGGCCGCGGCCTATTGGCCGAAGCGGACTGTGTTCTGCTGCACGTAAAAGCGGTTTGTCTGGCTGCGGATCATCAGCTTGCCCGTTTCGTCCAGGACTTCCGCCTGGATGTTGTGCACGCCGCGCCACACCTCGTCGATCGTGAAGCTGGTCGCATTCACCATCCGCGGTTCGCCGTCGAAGTACACCCGGACCTTGTGGCCCTGTTGCAGCGCCGGGCTCACCGACAGTGACACGCCCAGGGTTCCCTCTATATTCCACAGCGTTTCTTCCGCAGCAGGTGAGGTGATTGCGAGGCTCTGGTAGCGGAATGCCTGCTGTTCCTCGGCGGGTTGTTCTTCGCCCGGAGCAGCGCTGGGCGCGGTATCGCGGAACACGCGAGCACCCGTCGTGCGCGCGGATTCAGACACGTCAACCTGTTGCGCGCCCTCGACCGGGGTGTCCGAGAAGTGCACGACGCCGTCTTCGTCCACCCACCGCCAGACGTCCGCGGAAGCATGTGCGGCAGCCAGCAAGCCCAGGAGGGCGAGAATCGGACGGATTTCCATTCTGTGAGCATAGCAATTTCGGCCTGATCTGGGCCAGTGACCGGGCGGCATTTTGCCGCCCGGTTCACACTTTTCGGCCAAATTACAGGCTGTAGTACATATCGAACTCGACCGGGTGGGTCGTCATCCGCAGCCTGGTCACGTTTTCCGTCTTCAGGTCGATGTACGCGTCGATCAGGTCGTCGGAGAAGACGTCGCCGGCCTTGAGGAATTCGCGATCCTCGTCCAGCGCTTGCAGCGCCTCGTCCAGCGAGAATGCAACGAGGTCCAGTTCCTTCTCCTCCTCGGGCGGCAGGTCATAGAGATCCTTGTCTGCCGCATCACCCGGGTGAATCTTGTTCTTAATGCCGTCGAGGCCTGCCATCATCATTGCAGCAAAGCACAGGTACGGGTTCGCCATCGAGTCGCCAAAGCGGACTTCGATGCGGCGCCCCTTCGGATTGGAGATGTACGGGATTCGAATCGACGCCGAGCGGTTGCGAGCCGAGTAGGCAAGAATGGTCGGTGCTTCGAACCCGGGCACGAGACGCTTGTAGCTGTTCGTCGACGGATTGGCGAACGCGTTCAGTGCTTTCGCGTGCTTGATGATGCCGCCGATGTAGTACAGCGCCGTCTCGGACAGGCCGCCATAGCCATCGCCCGAGAACAGGTTTTCGCCGTCCTTGAACAACGACTGGTGCACGTGCATGCCATTACCGTTGTCGTTGACGAGCGGCTTCGGCATAAACGTTGCGGTCTTGCCGTAGGCGTGTGCAACATTGTGCACGACGTACTTCAGGACCTGCACTTCGTCGGCCTTGCGCACCAGTGTGTTGAATTTGACGCCAATCTCGCACTGGCCGGCCGTTGCGACCTCGTGGTGATGAACCTCGGTTTCGAGCCCCATGTCCTCGAGCGCCAGGCACATTGCCGAACGGATGTCGTGCAGCGAGTCAACGGGGGGTACAGGGAAGTAGCCGCCTTTGACCGTCGGCCGGTGCCCAGTGTTGCCTTCTTCCATGCTGCGATCCGTGTTCCAGGCGCCTTCGTCCGAGTCGATCTTGTAGAACGCGCCCTGCATCGAGTCGTCCCAGGAGACGTGGTCAAAAACGAAGAATTCGTTTTCCGGCCCGAAGTACGCTGCGTCGGCAACACCGGTTGACTTCAGGTACGCCTCGGCGCGAACCGCCAGCGAGCGCGGACAGCGATCGTAGCCCTGCATCGTTGCCGGCTCGATGACGTTGCAACGCAGGTTGACCTGCGTCTCGTCCGAGAATACGTCGACGACAGCCGATGCCGGGTCCGGCATCAGGATCATGTCTGACTCGTTGATGCCCTTCCAGCCGGCGATGGACGAACCGTCGAACATCTTGCCGTCCTCAAACAGGTCTTCGTCGACCGTGCTTGCGGGCACTGTTACGTGTTGTTCTTTGCCTTTCGTGTCCGTAAACCGAAAATCGACAAATTTGGCCTCACTGTCTTTGATCAGGCCGAGAACCTCTTTGGGCTTCATTAAGCTTTCCTCCAGTCAATAATACGAAACGGTCCGGACTACCCGAACCCGGTTACGAACACAGTTGCACGAAGCGTGCCAAAATGGTGCGGCCCGTAACCTGATGATTTTATTGGCCTGCGGCCGAGTGCCCACAATCATTGTGCACCAAGTCGGTGCGCCGTGTCGAGCGCGTGCACCAAACCAGGGCGACGCCCCACCCGGGCTGGCTGGCAGCCGCGGCGGAGAAGCGCTTGCCGGAAGTAAAGCGCAGCGCAGCGAGCCATGAGGGCAAGCGCTTCGCGGTTGTGGCTGCCTGGCGAACCTGTTTGATGCGCGCCCCCGTTTTACGTGAACTTCTATATACTGCGCGGGTTTGGGGCCGGTTATTCACCAATGAGCAAGCAAAAATCGTCCGAGGTGCTCAGCTTCCAGGACCTGATCCTGAAGCTGCAGCAATACTGGGCGGAGCGCGGCTGCGTCATTTTGCAGCCATACGACAAGGAAATGGGAGCAGGGACGTTCCACCCGGCAACGTTCCTGCGTGCTATCGGTCCCGAGCCGTGGAGTGCGGCGTACGTGCAGCCGTCGCGGCGTCCGACCGACGGCCGTTACGGCGACAATCCGTTTCGCCTGCAGCATTACTACCAGTACCAGGTGGTGATCAAGCCGTCGCCCGACGACATCCAGGACCTGTACCTGGACTCGCTGCGCGCCATCGGTATCGACCCGCAGGTTCATGACATCCGCTTCGTCGAGGACAACTGGGAATCACCGACGCTCGGTGCCTGGGGCCTCGGCTGGGAAGTCTGGCTGAACGGCATGGAGATCACGCAATTCACCTACTTCCAGCAGGTGGGCGGCCTCGAATGCCGCCCCGTGACCGGCGAGATCACCTATGGCATCGAACGCCTGGCCATGTACCTGCAGGGCGTCGAAAGCATTTTTGACCTGGTTTGGACAGATGGTCCGCTGGGCCGCATTACCTACGGCGACGTCTATCACCAGAACGAGGTCGAGCAGTCAAAGTACAACTTCGAGCTGGCGGATATTGACGAACTGTTCCACCAGTTCGATCATGCCGAGCATGAGAGCGTGCATCTCATCGAGGCTGGCCTCGCTTTGCCGGCCTACGAACAAATGCTGCATGCGTCGCACCTCTTTAACCTGCTCGATGCACGCCAGGCGATTTCTGTCAGCGAGCGACAGCGCTTCATCCTGCGCGTGCGCACGATGGCGAGAGCCGTGGCCGAGGCATATTACGCCAGCCGCGAGGAACTCGGCTTCCCGATGATCGGGTCCGTAACTGGAGCCAGGAAATGAGCGCCGCCGATTTTCTCGTCGAGATTGGCACCGAGGAACTGCCGCCGAAAGCGTTGCGCACGCTCAGGGACGCGTTTTCCGCGTCTCTCGAGGCCGCCCTCGATGATGCTCGCCTGCAACACGGCAAGGTCGTCGGCTACGCAAGCCCACGTCGCCTTGCTGTACTGGTCGAGAAGCTCGCATCCGACCAGCCTGACCGCAAGACCACGCAGAAAGGCCCACCCACCAAAGTTGCGTTCGATGATGATGGCAACCCGTCCGCTGCCGCTGAAGCGTTTGCGAAAAAATGCGGGGTGAGCGTTGACAAGCTGGGCCGCGAGAAGACGGCCAAAGGTGAGTGGCTGGTCTGTGACGTTGTCGACAAAGGCCGGGCCGCGGCCGAACTCGTGCCCGACCTTGTCGAGGGTGCGCTGGCGTCATTGCCGATCCCGCGGCGCATGCGCTGGGGCGATGGTGACGCCGAGTTCGTGCGGCCTGTGCACTGGATTGTGCTGTTGCATGGCAGCAAGATTATCAAGACACCAATAATGGGCATTACGCCCGGCAACAAATCGATGGGTCATCGCTTCCTAAGCGACAAGCCCGTGCTCATCAAGGAGCCAGGCGATTACCTCGCGGCACTCGAGGAAAAGGGCCGCGTGATCGCCGACTTCGACGAGCGCAGAAGGAAAGTCGTATCCGGCGTCGAGGCCGCTGCGCAGCAGGCAGGCGGCACGGCAGTGGCTGATGACGACCTGTACGATGAGGTCACCGCGCTTGTCGAGTGGCCTGTGCCCATCGTCGGCTCATTCGATGAGGAGTACCTGGACCTGCCACGTGAGTGCGTCATATCTACATTGACGAGCCACCAGCGATATTTCCCGGTGCAGACCACGAACGGCAAGCTGCTGCCCAAGTTCGTGACGGTCGCAAACCTTGCAAGCAAGGACCCCGACCAGGTCCGGGACGGCAATGAGCGCGTCATTCGTCCGCGCCTCGCCGACGCCGCGTTCTTCTGGGACTCGGACAAGCGCAAGCCGCTTTCGGCCCGCCAGGAAACACTGCGCGAGGTTGTCTATCAGCGCGGCCTCGGCAGCCTGTATGACAAGGCGCAGCGCACAGCCGATCTCGCCGCGGAAATGGCGAAGGTGCTCAAGCTCGATCCGGGCGCCGTCATGCGCGCCGCATCGCTCGCAAAGTGCGACCTCGTTACCGGCATGGTCGGCGAGTTCCCGGAGCTGCAGGGCATTATGGGGCGCTACTACGCGCTGGCCGACGGCGAACCGACGGCCGTTGCCGAAGCAATTGCCGAGCATTACCTGCCACGTTTTTCCGGCGACCAGCTGCCAGCGACGCGCGAAGGCCAGGTGCTGGCCGTCGCGGATCGCCTCGATACGCTGGCCGGTATCTTTGTCCTCGGCAAGAAACCTTCGGGCAATCGCGACCCGTTCGGCCTGCGTCGGGCTGCGCTCGGCATCGTCCGCATTCTCGTCGAGTGTGGGCTCGATCTCGACCTTAAGGCCCTCATCGCGTCGGTCGTCGACGCCCAGCCGTCGAGCAGCGAAGGCGATGTCGCTGCCGAAGTGTACGAATTCATAGCCGAGCGACTGCGCCGCTACTTCCTCGATCGCGATGCAGATCTCGCCACCGAGACATTCGACGCCGTACTCGCCCGTGCGCCGTCATCGCTGGTCGACTTTGAACGGCGCCTCGAGGCCGTGCAGTCGTTTATCGCTCTCGAGCCGGCCGCAAGCCTGGCGGCAGCGAACAAACGCGTCGCCAACATTCTCCGCCAGGCCGAGGTCGATACCGTAGGCGAAGTGAAGGCCAAGCTGCTGAGCGAGCCTGCCGAGGCGGCGCTTGCCGATGCAGTGACGGCCGCCACCGCCACAGTTGCGCCGATGCTCGAGGCGCGGCAGTACACAGAGGCTTTGAGCGAGCTCGCCAACCTGCGCGAGCCTGTCGACCGGTTCTTCGACGACGTCATGGTCATGGCTGATGACAAAGCGACGCGTAACAACCGTCTGGCACTGCTCAGCCAGATGCGAGCCCTGTTCCTCGACGTGGCGGACATTTCCCGGCTATCGATCTGATGCTCTGGTTCCGCGGCCTGCTGTTTACGATCGTCATGTATGGCGCCGCGCTGCTTCTTTCCGCGACCGAGCTGCTGCTGTTCTGGGCGCCGCATAGCTGGCGCTGGGCCGTGGCGGTTACCTGGGCAAAAACCTGCCTGTGGGCCGGGCGCGTAATTTGCGGGCTCGATGTTTCGACCGAGGGGCAGGAGAACATTCCCGGCGAGCCCTGCGTGTTCCTGATCAAGCACACCACGGCGCTCGAAACATACTGGCAGATCGCGGCGCTGCCGGCGTCGGCCTGGGTACTCAAACGAGAGCTGCTCTGGTTGCCCGTTTTTGGCTGGGCGCTCGGGCTCGTGATGAAGTCTATTGCGATCAACCGCAGCGCCGGCGGACCGGCCGTCAAGCAGGTGATTGAACAGGGCAGGGAGCGCCTCGCCTCGGGCATGAGTGTCTGCATTTTTCCCGAGGGCACGCGCGTGCCGCCCGGCGAAACACGGCGTTATGGCGTCAGTGGTGCCGCTCTTGCCCACGAAGCCGGGTGCCTGGTCGTGCCTGTCGCACACAATGCCGGCGACCTTTGGCCGAAGCGCGGCATGGCGAAGACTCCGGGGAAGATTCGCTTCTGCATTGGCCCGCCGATTACACCTGTGGCTAATGGCAGGCCCAGGGACACCAACCTGCTCGCGCAGCAATGGATCGAGAACAAGATGGGCGAGATAAGCTCACTGTACAAGGAGAAAGCAGGTGAAACATAAACTGATCGCGTTGCTTGCCACGGTGACATTCGGATGCGCCCAGGGAGAAGCGCCGGCGGTCGACGAGAATGCAGCCATCGACACGATCAGCGAGCAGGCGCTCAAGGATCACCTCGCTTACCTCGCAGACGATGCCCGCGAGGGCCGCATGGCGGGGCAGCCCGGATATGACGAGGCCGCCCGGTATGTGGCCGACCAGTTCGCGGCGATGGGCGTGGAGCCTGGCGGCGAAGATGGTTACTTTCAGCAGGTGCCGTTGATTTCCTACCGCATTGACGAAGACAGCACGACCGTAATTGCGCACCGTGATGGCAAAGATACTGAGCTGCAGTACAAGGAGCACTTCACGATGGGTGGCGATGCAGTCCGCGAACAGGACAGCGTTCGCGCCGAGGTCGTGTACGTCGGCTTTGGCGTGCACGCGCCGGAGCTCGGCTACTCGGACTACGAGGGCGTTGACGTCGAGGGCAAGATCGTGGCGCTGTTCGGTAACGCGCCGGAGTCTTTCCCGCACAACGAGCGCGCCTATTATTCGTCCGGGCGCACCAAGGCCGAAGAAGCCGTCAAACGCGGCGCCATCGGCATCATGGGGCTGCGCGGGAAACGCGCCGACGAATACGTGCCCTGGGATCGCGTCAAGGCCCAGGCAGGCACGCGACCCGGCATGGCCTGGATCACGTTGACAGGCGAGCCCGCCGACTATTATCCCGAGTTGCGCGGCAGCGCCTACCTGTCGTCAGAGGTCGCGCACGAACTGTTCGCCGGCACGCCGATTACATTCGAAGAGGCCCGGAACGCGACCGAATCATCGACGCCCGCCTCGACGCCGCTCGGCTTCGAGGTCACGCTGGCGCGCAAGTCGAAGCATGAAGTCATAACCAGCCCCAACGTCGTCGGGCTGGTGCGCGGCACCGACCCCGAACTTGCTGACGAGTACGTCGTGTTCACTGCGCACCTCGATCACAACGGTGTCGGCGCGCCCGTCGACGGTGACAGCATCTACAACGGCATGTATGACAACGCTATGGGCTCATCGTTGTTGCTCGAGACTGCGCGTGCCGTTGCTGCGTCACCCGCGCGCCGCTCAATGCTGTTCATCGCGCTGACGGCAGAGGAGCGCGGCCTGCTCGGTTCGGACTATTTCGCGCACTACCCGACCGTTCCCGGCGACGCGATCGTTGCCAACGTCAATCTCGACATGCCGCTGTTCCTGTACCCGGTTGCGGACATAATCGCGTTCGGGTCCGAGCATTCATCGCTCGAGGCAACAGTCGCAGAGGCCATTTCCGCCGAAGGGTTCACGCTCACGCCGGATCCGATGCCCGAGGAGAACCTTTTTCGCCGCTCGGACCAGTACTCGTTTGTGCGCCGCGGTGTGCCGGCCGTATTCCTGAAGCCGGGGTTCACTTCGACGGATCCGGAGATTGACGGCAAGAGCGTCGAAAACGAACATCGCAGGAACCACTATCACCAGCCATCCGACGACCTGAGCCGTCCGGTTGTCTGGGATTCTGCGGTACGATTTGCCCGTGCCAATGCCCGCATTGGCTATGCGATCGCGAATGACGATGAGCGCCCAACCTGGAATGAGGGCGACTTTTTCGGCGAAAAATTTCGGCGCTAACGTCAGGGGTGCTTCATGAATGCTTCTTTTGAACCCCCGGCCAGCCAGGTCGATTCGGCGCCCGGAACAGAGCCGCCCCAGTCGGGCCTCGGAATTGCCTCGCTCGTGCTGGCTATCCTTGCCATCGTCATCACCACGGCGGTGTTTGCCTATGCCGGCTACGTTGAAATGAGCACGGAGGGCGGCGTCGGCGCCGACAACGCCGTGGCCGTTATCATCGGGCTCGGGGTCTTCGGGTGCATTGCGCTGCTGGTTGTTAGCGCAATCCTTGGCGTGGTCAGCGTATTTCAGAAGAACCGCAAGCGCGCTCTGGGCGCGATCGGCGCTAGCCTGAGCACGACGATGATCGTGCTCGTGGTGCTGCTGATGTGGATCGGCGCAAGCCAGGGCTGACTATGAAAAAGCCCCTCCGAAGAGGGGCTTTGGTTGCTTCGTCGCTACACTCCTCGCGATGACGGGGAGGCTTACCAGATCTTGACGCGCTCTTCGGGTGGCAGATACAGCGCATCACCCGGCTTCACATCAAACGCCTCGTAGAACTCCGGCACATTGCGAACGATGCCGTTGACGCGGAATTCGGCGGGAGAATGCGGGTCGATCGCGATACGGCGGCGCAATTCCTCGTCGCGATACTTGCGGCGCCAGACCTGTGCCCAGCCCAGGAATACGCGTTGCTCGCCCGTGTATCCATCGATGAGCGGTGGCTCTTCGCCGTTCAGCGACATGTGGTAAGCCTTGAGCGCGATGCTCAGGCCACCGAGATCGCCGATGTTCTCGCCGAGGGTGAACTCGCCGTTGACGTGCAGGTCATCGAAAACTTTATACGAGTCGAACTGGTCGACCAGCGCAGCAGTGCGCTTCTCGAACTCGGTGCGATCTTCATCGGTCCACCAGTTGCGCAACGCGCCGTCGCCATCGAATGTACTGCCCTTGTCGTCGAAGCCATGGCCAATCTCATGGCCGATGACTGCGCCGATGGCCCCGTAATTGACGGCTTCGTCCGCCGCCAGGTCAAAAAACGGCGGCTGCAGGATCGCGGCGGGGAATGTGATCTGGTTCATTGTCGGGTTGTATGACGCATTGACGGTCTGTGGCGTCATGCCCCACTCCTTGCGATCGACCGGGCCGCCCTGGCGGTCGAGCTGGCGCTGGTACTCGGCAAGCGCGGCGCGCTCGATGTTACCGAACAGGTCATCCGGCTCGACATCCAGGGCCGAGTAGTCACGCCACTCGTCCGGGTAACCGATTTTCGGCTCGAACTTGTAAAGCTTGGCGAGCGCCTGGGCGCGGGTCTCCTCGCCCATCCAGTCGAGCTCCTTGATGCTGGTCTCGTAAGCTGAAATCAGGTTGCCGACGAGTTCGAGCATGCGTTCCTTGGCTTCGGGCGGGAAGTGGTTCTTGACATACACCTTGCCAACCACCTCGCCCAGCGTGCCGTTGACGGTACTGACGGCGCGACGCCAGTCCGCTTCCTGCTCTTCGATGCCGCGCAGCGTCGTGCTGAAAAATGCGAAGTCCTGGTCATCGATCTCTTTGTTGAGCACCGATGCCCTGGAATTGAGCGCATTCCACTTGAGGTAGTTTTTCCAGGTGTCGAGGTCGGTGTCTGCAACAATTGCATCGAGCTCGCCCATGTAGTCGGTCTGCAGGACGATGATGTTTTCGAGTTCATTGAGGCCGGCCTCGTCCAGGAATGTCGGCCACGCAAACGTCGGCATGATCGAACCGAGCTCGGCAACAGGGACCTTGTTGTAGTTGTTCATCCAGTCGCGAGCCTCTTCCTTGGTCATGTGTGCAGCGGCTATACGAGTTTCCAGGGCCATGATTTCGGCAGCCGCTTCGGCGGCGTCTCCAAAGCCGGCCAGGCCGAACATTTTTTCGATATGCGCGACGTAATCGGCGCGAATGGCCGCGGATTTTTCGTCTTCGGTGAAGTAGTACTCGCGGTCCGGCAAGCCGATGCCTGCCTGGTAGGTGTAGATGCCATAGTTGGCCGGGTCTTTCATGTCACCGACCTGGAAAAGGACGAACGGCATGCCGTAACCGCGCTTGATCGCGCCGGCAAAGTATGCCGCCAGTTCGTCGCGGCTCGAAATTGCTGCGATACGTTCGAGCTCCGGCTGCAGGGGCTCTATGCCGCGAGCATTGCGTGTATCCATATCGAGGTACGACTTGTAGAGGTCGCCGACCTTCTGTTCGTCCGTGCCCCTGGCGAAATCGCCCGTTGCTGCCATGTCGACAATGGCTTTCACATCTTCCTGCGACTTGTCGCGCAACATCGTGAACGTACCGTAATTGGACTTGTCCGCCGGCAGTTCAAATTCCTCCACCCACCTGGCGTTCATGTATCCGTAGAAATCATCGCCCGGTTTGATGCTCGTGTCGATGTGCGTCATATCGATGCCCGACTTCAGGGCAGCCCGTGCGTCTTGCGCGACGGCGGTGGCAGATTCCTGCCCGCACGCCGCGAGCATGAGCAGCGCCGCGGCGCCAACTATTTTCAGTTTCAAAACAATCCCCTTGGCGGTCGTTACCGCAATACAGAATGGAAACGGCCCGTCGGAAGTCTAGTTCCGGCTTCCGGGTGCCTCCCCGATATTCTTGAGTTCCGCGACCTCGGCTTCGTTGAGCGCGTAGATGTGAGCGATTCGGCAACCGCGAATCGTGTCAAACCTGGCGCGAACCCGGTTTGTGTCCCAGCGCTTGTCCGGCGTTATGCGAGAATTGTCGCGGAGCTCGTGACAGCGCCGTGCGAACTCGACGAGATATTCTTCCCGCCTGCCCGAATAGATGACGAAGGTGTCGCCGACGGCGCGCCAGCTGTCATTGTTGCCCGACTTGAGCGCGTCGAGCTCTTCGAGATTACGCACTTCAATAAAATCCCTGACGGCCTGGTTCATGTCCTGCGTCGAGGTCGTTTCCTTCTCGTCCTGCCCGGCACAGCCGGCCAGGAGCGCCAGTGCTAATACAGCAATTATCGTCTTCATATCTTCTTCGACACTTTTGCGTCAGTTGCGTTCAGCAACATAAAGTTCTTCGATGAATCTCGTTGCCCTGGGATAATCCTCAACCCAGCGCTTGATGTCGGTCTGCATGGCGGCCGGCATATCCTCTCGCTCAATGCGGCAGTCATCCGCCATGCCGCCGCCATAGCCCTCACATTGCGCCCACAGGCCGCAAAACGATGCAAACGTAATATCAGTGTAGTTGATCGTGTCACCGCCAAGGATCGAGCGGCGACCGTCCGCGAGGCGCGTATCGATGTCTGCCAGCAGCTCGTCAAAGTTGTGCATTGCCTTGGCATAGTGTTCGTCATTGACGCGGAAGCTTCTGCAGACCAGCCGGATCAGGAGCGGGCGCAACAAGGGCAAAAGCAGGCGCTGCCAGCCGGGCACTTTCGGGTCGTCGGCACCCCAGGCGTGCAGCAACAGCTCTTTTTCGTTGCGCAAATGATAGTAGATCCAGACCTGCAGGAAGCGCGCATAGCGGTCGAGCCGCTTTTCGAGTTCGACGCGCTCCGGCGTCGGGGCAAGAAATTCGGTGTCGTGCGTTGCCGACTAATTACCCCACAGAAAGCGCAGGATCTCCGGCGAATTGCCGATAATGCTTTGCACGATGCCGGTGCGAATGCGCAGCTGTGGCACCGAGCGCCCGGTGAAGTACGCACCCATCGTCCCGCCGTGCTGGTTCTCCACATAGTCGATGCCCAGCCGGTCCATGCACCACCGTACCTTTTCAGCAAAGTGGCTGAGCGAAATGGTTTCGAGCGTGATCTCCGCTGTTTTCTCCGGGCGCACTATGCCGCTCATGACGATGAGCCAGCGCCACAGCAGCATCAACAGGACAAGGCCGATCGTCGTGCCCATGCCCAGCCCGAACCAGGCCACAACGACCGGGAGCAGAAACAGGAAGGCTGCGTGTATCAGTAAGCGCTTGCGGACCATCGACCTAAACGTCGAGGTTTGCGACTGTCAGTGCATTCTTTTCGATGAACTCGCGACGCGGTTCCACCTGGTCGCCCATCAGCGTTGTAAAGATCTCGTCGGCTTTGACGGCGTCCTCGATCTTCACCTGCATCAGGCGGCGCGTCTCGGGGTTGACCGTCGTGTCCCAAAGCTGGTCGGGGTTCATTTCACCAAGGCCTTTGTAGCGCTGGATGGACTGGCCGCGCCGGGCCTCGCTCATGAGCCATTCCACCGCTTGCGCGAAAGATTCGACAGCGCTCTGCCGCTCGCCGCGTTTGACGAAGGCGTCGTCGCCCATCAGGTCCGAGAGCTTCGCCGCGAGCGCCATGATGTGCTTGTATTCGTTGGTATCGAAGAACTCGCGCGGCAGGTAGCGCGTTGCGCCGATGCCATGCTGCACGCGGGTAATTCCGACGCGCACACCCTCGCCGTCTTCGTCGCCCCTGTCCAGCGCGGCCGAATATGTTCCGCCATTACCATTTGCGGCCCGATCGCCGTTGCTTTTCGGCAACGCGGCAGACAGCTTCTCTGTCCAGGCCTCTAACTTGTCGAGATCTTCGCCGATCTTGTCGGTAACTTCGGGCAACGTGCTAATTGCGCGCAGAACCGTCTCATCGTAGCGCCTCGACAGCCTGCCGATGATCGTTTCGACTGCGATGTGTTCCTTGGCGAGCGCCTCGAGCGCTGCACCGGAAAGCGGTGGTGCCTCGTTGTTAACGTGCAGCTCGGCATTGTCGAGCGCGGCGTTCAGCAGGTAACCATTGAGCTCGGCGTCGTCTTTGACGTAGACCTCCTGCTTGCCGCGCTTGATCTTGTAAAGAGGTGGTTGCGCGATATAGACGTGCCCGCGTTCGATGAGCTCGGGCATCTGCCGGTAGAAGAATGTCAGCAACAACGTGCGGATGTGCGAGCCGTCGACATCGGCATCCGTCATGATAATGATGCGGTGGTAGCGCAACTTGTCCGGGTCGAAGTCATCGCGACCGATGCCGCAGCCAAGGGCCGTGATCAGGGTGCCGACCTCAACGGATGACAACATCTTGTCAAAGCGCGCCTTCTCCACGTTCAGGATCTTGCCCTTGAGCGGCAGGATCGCCTGCGTACGACGATCGCGCCCCTGCTTTGCGGAACCACCGGCCGAGTCTCCCTCGACGAGGAACAGCTCGGACAGCGCCGGGTCTTTCTCCTGGCAGTCGGCCAGCTTGCCAGGCAAACCGGCGACGTCCAGAGCGCCCTTGCGCCGCGTCATCTCGCGCGCCTTGCGGGCGGCTTCGCGGGCGCGCGCCGCGTCCACGATCTTCGACACAATTGCCTTGGCTTCGGCCGGGTGCTCCATCAGGAACTCCGACAGGCGACCGGCCATCGCCTGCTCGACGATGCCTTTAATCTCGGATGAAACCAGCTTGTCCTTGGTCTGCGAGGAGAACTTCGGGTCCGGCACCTTGACCGACAGCACGGCTGTCAGCCCTTCGCGGGCGTCGTCACCGGATGGCGTGAACCTGTCCTTCTTGGTGCTGAGCTCTTTTTCAATGTAGCTGTTGAGCGTGCGCGTCAGGGCCGAGCGGAAACCGGCCAGGTGCGTGCCGCCGTCGCGCTGCGGGATGTTGTTCGTGTAGCAGAACATGTTTTCCTGGTAGCCATCGTTCCACTGCAGCGACACCTCCACGCCCACATCGTCCTGCATGTCCGAGAAGTGAAACACGGTCGGATGAATCGGCGTTTTATTGCGATTGAGGTGCTCGACGAAGGCCATGATGCCGCCCTCGTATTCGAACGTGTCCTTTTGCTCGTCGCGCTCGTCGACAAGCTCGATGCGGACGCCGGAGTTCAGGAACGACAGCTCACGCAGCCTGCGCGCAAGGATGTCGTAGTGGAACTCGATGTTCGTGAACGTATTGCTCGACGGCTTGAAGCGAAGCGTCGTGCCATGCCGATCGGTGTCGCCGACGACAGCCAGCGGCGCCTTCGGCTCGCCGTGCTCGTATTCCTGCTGGTGGATCTTGCCGTCGCGGTGAATCGTGAGGACCAGGTGTTCGGACAGCGCGTTGACGACAGACACGCCGACGCCATGCAGGCCGCCTGACACCTTGTACGAGTTGTCGTCGAATTTACCGCCGGCATGCAGCACGGTCATGATGACCTCGGCGGCCGAGCGCCCCTCTTCCGGGTGCATATCTACGGGAACGCCGCGACCATCATCGGTGATGGTGACCGACTCGTCGGCGTGGATCGTTACCGTAATCGTGCTGCAGTGGCCCGCCAGCGCCTCGTCGATGGAGTTATCGACGACTTCGAAAACCATGTGGTGGAGGCCGGTGCCGTCATCGGTATCGCCGATGTACATGCCCGGCCGTTTGCGGACTGCTTCGAGGCCCTTTAAGACCTTGATATTACTGGAAGTATATTCGGATTCGTCGGTCATCCCGATTCCCTGCAAATTAACCGGCCTATTGTACCAAATCGGGGCCTGCAAAGTACCCTCAAATGCTTATTTTTTATAGGATTTTGGGGGTTCTGCGGCGCCACCGCGAGGGCCCCGGGGTGCCGCTGGCAACCCGGTCGTCAGGAGACCCTTTCGAGGGCCCCGTGTTCCACGTGAAACATCGCGCCCGCGCCGCCAAAAATAGCCGGCTCCGCCTGTAAGGCGGTCGCAATCACCTGTCCACCGAGATTAGTCACGCGGGCCATCAGCCGCGCCAGCGAGTTGCCGTCGAGCTCAGCGGCCGGATCATCCAGCAGCAGCAGCAATGGCCGCCCCAGCGCTGTCTGCGCCGTTTCCGTTGCGGCCAGGATCATCGCGCACGCCAGCAGCTTTTGCTGGCCGCGAGACACGAGTTTGCGTGCCTGGCGCTCATCGTAAATAAGCCTGACATCGGCGCGGTGTGGCCCCATCTGCGTGCTGCCCTGTAGCCGGTCGCGCTCGAGCCCCGCCTCCAGCACCTCCAGCAGCCCTGTTGCATCTTTCCAGCCTTGCCGGTATTCGAAGCGCACCTCGCTACCAAGCAGGTCAAGCCCGGCCTCCTCCAGTGCCTCGGTAGCCGCCTCGAGGGCCAGGCGCCGCCCGGCGTCAATTTCGGCCGCGAGCTCGACAAACTCCGCGTTCCAGCCGCTGATCGTCGCCGCTGCCTGCCCGGATTTGAGGGCAGCGTTGCGCTGCTTGAGCGCCCTGCGAAAGCGCCGCCACGAGGCCAGGTAGCTGTGTTCCACGTGGAACGCTATCCAGTCGAGATAGCGCCGCCGCTCCTCGGGCGCCCCAGCCACCAGGTTGTGTACGTCGGGATCGATGATCTGCAGCGGCAATGCGGCGGCCAGCTCCGCGGCGCCGCCTGACGAGTCACCGTCGATACGGACCTCGAGCCCGGCGGCGCTGTTGCGCACCCCGACATTGCTGGTGCGTCCGTCGCCACCGACGCGGCCAAATAGCACAAATTCCTTTTCGCCATGCCGTATGAGATTGCTTGTTGGTGCGCCCCGAAAAGACTTGCCGCGACCCAGGTAGGCGATCGCTTCAAGAATGCTGGTCTTGCCGGAGGCGTTTTCCCCGACAATCAGATTGAAGCCGGCGTCGGCCTCGAACTCGATCTTTTCCAGGCAGCGAAAGTTCTGCGCCGAGAACTCCAGGATGGGCATTTCCTGTCGCGGCTAGAGCCGCTTCCACGAGCCGCTGCTACGGGCTGCTCCCATCAACCGCTCTTACAGGCGCATCGGCATGACGACAAACTTGCAGTCGTCAGAGCCCGGCTTGCGAATCAGGCAGCTCGAGTTGCCATCGAGCACTGACAGCGTCACTTCGTCACCGTCCACGGCGCCCAATGCGTCCAGCAGGTAATTCACGTTGAAGCCGATTTCGATGTCCTCGCCACTGTAGACGACTTCGAGCTCTTCTTCAGCCTCTTCCTGCTCCGGGTTGTGCGCCTGCATAACGACACCGCTGTCCCGAATGATCAGGCGAATGCCGCGGTATTTCTCGTTGGAGAGAATCGCGGTGCGCTGTAATGCGCCACGGAATGACTCGCGCTCCGCCGTCAGTTCGTTGCTCGATTCTTTGGGAATCACGCGCTCGTACTCCGGGAAGCGGCCATCGATGAGTTTCGACGTGAAGCGAATATTGTCCAGCCGAATGCGCACGTGGTTCGGTCCCAGCTCCAGGTTCACCGACCCCTCACCACTCATGAGCCGCTGCAGCTCGAGCACGCCTTTGCGCGGCACGATGACCTGTTGCTCGTCCATGGAACCACCCAGCTCGGCCTCCGCCAGTGCCAACCGATGGCCGTCCGTGGCAACTGCCCGCAGATGCTTGCCGCCGGTTTCCAGCAACATGCCGTTCAGGTAGTAGCGAACATCCTGTTGCGCCATGGAAAAGTGCGTCTTTTCGATGAGCCTGCCCAGCACGGACTGCTCGACTTCGATCATTTGCCCGGCCTTGATGTCCTCGACGGATGGAAACTCCGCAGCCGGCAAGGTGGCCAGGCTGAACTTGCTGCGCCCGGACTTTACAACCACCTTCTCGCCACTGAGGCTGATGTCAATATTCGAGCCATCCGGCAATGCGCGGCAGATATCGAGCAGCTTGCGCCCTGATACCGTGATTTCCCCGGGAGCCTCTACGGACACGTCGGCCTGTGCCACGAGCTCTACTTCGAGATCCGTGGCCGTTACGGCCAGCTCGTTTCCCTTGGCGACCAGCAGCACGTTTGAAAGTATCGGCATTGTCTGGCGTCGCTCGACAACACCAATAACCGCCTGGAGGGGCTTCAACAGCACGTCCCGAGCAGCACTAAACTTCATAGATTCCACCTGTTAATAAAATATGGATATAGATCTTTTATTGTTATTATTAGGCGCCACCGATCCTGTGGATAACTTAACAAACACCTTATAAAACAATAACTTACAACACGAAACCAAACGGGCGACTTGGTGTACCAACTAACCTGTAGCTGTGCGTAGCCTGTGGATAAATTTGCGTGGCGGGTTTATCCACGAGTTATCCACATCATCCTGTCAGGGTTCTCAACAAATTCAAATAGTCATCATCGATGCGTTTGTCCATTTCGCGCAACTCTTCGATTCGACGGCAACCGTGCAGGACGGTCGTGTGGTCACGCCCGCCGAAAGCGTCACCGATTTCGGGCAGGCTGTGATTGGTCAATTCCTTGGACAAGGCCATGGCGAACTGACGCGGCCGCGCGATCGAGCGGCTGCGCCGCTTCGACAACAAGTCACCGACGCGAATCTTGAAGTAGTCCGCGACGGTTTTCTGAATGTTTTCAATCGAGACGAGCCTGGCCTGCAGCGCCAGCAGGTCGCGCAACGCCTCCTTCGCGAAATCGAGGTCGATTGGCCGTTCCGTGAAGCGCGAGTTGGCAATCACCCGGCGCAGGGCGCCCTCCAGCTCGCGCACATTGGAGCGAATGCGCTTGGCGATGAAAAATGCCACTTCCTCTGGCAGGTCGATGTTTTCCGCTGCGGCCTTGCTCATCAGGATTGCGACAGACGTTTCCAGCTCCGGCGGCTCTATCGCGACGGTAAGGCCCCAGCCGAAACGTGATTTGAGCCGCTCCTCGAGCCCGTTAACCTCTTTCGGGTAACGGTCACAGGTGAGCACGATCTGCCGCTGCCCCTCGAGCAGGGCATTGAAGGTATGGAAAAACTCTTCCTGGGAGCGCTCCTTGCCGGCGAAAAACTGAATGTCGTCAATGAGCAGCGCGTCGAGCGACCGATAACTGCGCTTGAATTCGGAAATCGTATTGTGCTGCAGACCCCGCACCATGTCGCCGACGAACTTCTCCGAGTGGACATAGGCAACGCGGGCCTTCGGGTTCTCCGTCAACATTGCGGTGCCGACCGCCTGCATCAGGTGCGTCTTGCCGAGACCAACGCCGCCATAAATAAAGAGCGGGTTATAGGATTTGCCCGGATTCTGGCCGACCTGGGTCGCGGCCGCCTTCGCCAGCTGGTTGCTCTTGCCCTCGACGAAGGCGTCGAAAGTAAACGAGGTATTGAGCCGCGACTCAATGGCCATCGGTGCCGGCTGGTTGGTCGCGGCAACCGGCCGTGGGCGCATGTTGCTGGGCGGCGGCGGGCTAACCTGGCGGGAACCGACCTCGACGACAACCTCCGGAGACAGCCCATGGCTGGCAATAATCTCGAGGATGCGGCTCATGTAGTGTTGCTGCAGCCAGTCGACAACGAACCTGTTCGGCGCGAGCAGGCGCAACACATCGCCGTCCTCCACTGCCTGCAGAGGCCGGATCCAGGTGTTGAAATCCTGTTCGGGCAGCTCCGCCTGGAGGTCGCGGACGCAGCGATTCCAGAGCGTCATCCCGGCTGCCAATTGAGTCCCCAAACTGATCAAAGATTAGTTATTAGTATGAAGACCCGGCAGTCTATAACGTCTGTTAGAACGCCGCCAGATCGGTATCTGCATATAAGTCCGGCGGGCATTATATATGGACCCGAGGCGCTCTATTGACACTGTATTGTCATGTGCGTACCCTTGCCGCCCTTCCGGAACGCAGGTCATTGAGTGGCCAGCAGAAAACCCAGGTACCAGGCAAATGAAACGTACGTATCAGCCGAGCAAGATCAAGCGTGCACGCACACACGGTTTTCGTGCCCGTATGGCGACGAAAGCCGGGCGCCTCGTTTTGAAGCGCCGCCGCGCCAAAGGCCGCGCCAAGCTCACGCCCCAGTAAGACTCAGCAAATAAAACCCTTCTCTTGGCTGGCAGCTCACTCTACCGGCTCCAAAAAGAAAACCGGCTACTGAACGCTGCGGCGTTCGGCCGCGTGTTCAAAAAAGCAACGCGTAGCCGCGACAAATGGTTTACGGTACTTTGCCGGGAGAACGACAAGGATATTGCGAGGCTCGGCCTGGCAATCTCGAAAAAGCATTGCCGGTTTGCTACCGGCAGGAACAGAATCAAGCGCGTTGTCAGGGAGTCGTTCCGGCAACACCAGGCTGAACTCGGCGGCCTCGATGTCGTCGTAATCAATCAGCCGGCCGCGACCAGTGCCGCTAACCGGCAGCTGTTCGACAGCATGGCGGCGCACTGGCAGCGATGCCAGAAAGCCAGAGGCAGCGACGCGCGCAGGAAAGACAACGATGGATAATCAGAGACTACTAGTTTGGGGTGTTTTCCTGATGCTCGCGTGGGTGACGTGGCAGACATGGAATGAAGAGTACGGGCCCACGCCGGTAGAGGCGCAACCGGCAGCGGAAACGGTTGAGCTCGAGCCAGTCGAAGATGAGCTGCCGGCGCTCAGCGACCCGGTCGATGATGCGACCGACGCGATGCCGGCAATTGAAGGCGAGCCTGCGCCCGCCGAAACAACGGCGGCACCGACTATTCGCGCGCGCACCGATGTCCTGGACGTGAAGATCAGCCTCGAGGGCGGCACGCTGCAGGGCGCAACGCTGCTCACGTACCCGGTACACAAGGACCAGCCGGTTGACCTCGTTGTCCTGTTGAGCCCGGACCGCGACACGCTCGGCAAAATACAGACCGGGCTTCGGGCCGCGGGTGAGGCACCGGAACCGAACCACCGCGCGATGTTTACAAGCAGCCGGTCGAGCTACGAACTCGGCAGCGCCGATGAGCTCGTCGTGCCGCTAAGCTGGAGCGACGACGCCGGCATCACGGTAACGAAGAACCTGCGCTTCACGCGTGGCAGCTACCGCATCGATATCGAACAGACCGTTACCAATAACAGCGACGCTGCCTGGCGCGGCGCCGAATACGCGCAGCTGCAACGACGCTCGTTCGATATAAAGCGCTCGATGTTCGACGTCGATTCATATTCCACCGACGGCAGCATCATCTATGACGGCGACAAGTCGGAAAAATTCAGACACAAGGACCTGCTCGAAGACGGGCCGATATCGCTGAAAACAGACAACGGCTGGGTCGGCTCGATCCAGCATCACTTTGTTAATGCGGTTGTGCCCGAGGCCGGCACGAGCCAGCGTTACAATTATTCGGTGCGCGGCAATGTCGCCACCGGCAGCGCCATTGGCGAGGCCGTGGTCGTCAAACCCGGTGAGTCAAGGACGTTCACGACGACGGCCTTTGTCGGCCCGAAGCTGCAGGACCAGCTCGAGGAAATCACGCCTAGCCTCAAGCTGACGGTCGACTACGGCTGGCTGACGATACTGTCGCAGCCGCTGTTCTGGTTGTTGAGCCATGCGTACAGCCTGGTCGGCAACTGGGGCCTCGCGATCATCATGGTTACGGTCCTGATCAAGCTGCTGTTCTACAAGCTCACCGAGTCGAGCGGTCGCTCGATGGCGAAGATGCGCAATCTGCAGCCGCGCCTCAAGGCGCTGCAGGAGCGCTACAAGGACGATCGTCAGCAGCTCAGCCAGGCAATGATGGAGCTGTACAAACGGGAGAAAGTGAACCCGGCCGCCGGTTGTTTGCCGATCCTGATCCAGATGCCGTTCTTCCTCGCGTTCTACTGGGTACTGCTCGAGAGCGTCGAAATGCGCCAGGCGCCATTCGCTTTGTGGATCACGGACCTGTCATCGCGTGACCCGCTGTTCATCCTGCCGCTCATCATGGGCGCGGCGATGTTCTTCCAGCAGAAGCTGAACCCGCAGGTCGGCGACCCTGTGCAAATGAAGGTCATGCAGGTCATGCCGATCATCTTCACGGCGATGTTCGCCTTCTTCCCCGCAGGCCTGGTGCTCTACTGGGTAACCAACACGGTCCTGTCGATCGCCCAGCAATGGAAGATCAACAAGGTCGTTGAGGCTGAGGCCAAGCAGCAGAAGGGCGGCAAGAAAGCCAAGAAGTAAGCGGCCGCGCTGACTATGGACACGATCGTTGCAACGGCCACGCCTCCCGGCGTCGGCGGTGTCGGCATCGTGCGCGTGTCAGGCCCGCAAACCGAAGAAATCGCCCGCGGCATGCTCGGCGGCTTGCCGATGCCACGCGAGGCAACATTCCGCAGCTTCCGTAACAAACAGGGTGACGAGCTCGATTCCGGGCTGGCGCTTTACTTCCCGGCACCACATTCATTCACTGGAGAATCTGTTCTCGAGCTTCACGGGCATGGCGGGCCCGTTGTCATGTCCATGCTTCTCGACGCAGCTGTCGAGCTCGGCGCGAGGCTCGCGGAACCCGGCGAATTTACGAAGCGGGCCTTTCTTAATGACAAGCTTGACCTGGCGCAGGCAGAGGCGATCGCCGACCTGATCTCGAGCGGCACCGAACAGGCGGCGCGCGCGGCGCTTCATTCGCTGGCGGGGGCTTTTTCGAGGGCGGTCGATGCGCTGGCCGAGCAGCTCGTGCGCCTGCGCATGCATGTCGAGGCAGCTATCGATTTTCCCGAAGAAGAGATCGACTTTCTCAGTGACGATCAGCTGCTCGCGCGCATCGACGCGTGCCAGGCCGCATTCGATGACCTCAAGAGCAAAGCCAGGATTGGCCGCGTGCTCCGCGACGGCTATCGCGCCGTGATTGTCGGCAAGCCGAACGCCGGCAAATCGAGCCTGCTCAATCGCCTGAGCGGGGAAGACGCGGCGATCGTTACCGAGGTTGCAGGAACAACGCGCGACATTCTTCGTGAGCAGATCAACGTCGACGGTCTTGCCGTCGAACTCGTCGATACAGCCGGCCTTCGCGACGACCCGGATCGAATCGAGGAAGAGGGCATTCGCCGCGCGCGCAACGCGCTGAAAAGCGCAGATGCCGTGCTGTGGATTCAGGACGCCAGCGCGCCCCTGGAAAGCGAGATCGATGAGGATGTGCCGGATGGCGCCGAGATCATCACGGTACGCAACAAAATCGACATCAGCGGTGACGAGGCGGGTGACCGCGACGGACTCGTCTACCTGTCCGCAAAGACCGGGGCCGGAATCGACACGTTACAGGAGCGGCTTCGCAAGGCTGCCGGCTATCGCAACCTTGGTGAAGGCGCGTTCACAACGCGCAAGCGTCATATGGATGCCTTGCGGCGGGCTGCTGATCATTTCGATGCCGGACGCAAGGCGCTCGAGGAAACGAAAGCCGGCGAGCTGCTCGCGGAAGAGCTGCGCCTCGCCCAGGAAGCCCTTGGAGAGATTACCGGCGCCGTGTCGTCGGACGACCTGCTAGGCCGCATCTTTTCCGAGTTCTGCAACGGCAAATAGAAAAAGGGCTCTGACCCCGATCATCGTCAGCAAACGATCAGCTTCCCGTCGGGACGCGCGGCCCGTGTCCGCCTAATCTTTGAACATGAAGAGGAGGAGGCCGGACATGAAACGGGTAAGACGCTGGATTCTCTGCATGGCAATTATCCCGATGGTGGGCTGCTCGAGCACCGGCGAGCTGCAGGCCGACCCGACGCGCGCGCTGTACGGCTATGCCAGCGGCGACAAGGCGCTCGTCATCTGGGGCGACGACAGCGCGACCCCCGGAGAGAAAGAGTGGATCCTGATTTCCGAAATTGACGGCATCGGCGTCACCGGGACCGGGCGCGACGGCCGCGAAATCGACGCTGCTTACGGCGAATTCGAGGCTTTCGGCATCGAGCTGGTGATCGGCCGCTATGAGCCGCCACCGTCGGCACTCGAGAAGAAGGCTGACAAGGCACTGACGAACGCCGGACATGCCCTGCTCGGAACAGCACTCGTAGCCGCCTGTACGGCAGCAATCTTCGTCAACCCGGAGTGCTTTCTTGCGCTCGTCGATTCGCTGGATGATTAGGGGGTGAAGTGCGGCTCGGTGATCGACATCTCGGTGACGGGGCCATACTTGGCAATGTCTTCGCGGATCTGACTGGCGTCGCCGATGATGACCAGCACAAGGTCATCGGGAGCAGGATAAACATCCTTGATGACGGTCATGATGTCTTCGCTGGCGGCGCCGGCGACAGCGTCGCCATAGTTATTGATATAAGACTCGTCGAGGCCGGCGGCTTGCAGCGCGGCGAATTGGTTCGCCAGCTGCGCGGCAGTCTCGAGACGCGGCGGAAACTGGCCGAGGATGTAGTTCTTTCCGGAAGTAACGAGCTCATCGCTAAAGCCCTCTTCGCGCATTTTCGCGAGCAGGTCGATGGCAAGATCGATAGCAACGATCGTCGAGTCGGTCTTCGTGTAGGACACGATCGCGAAAGCCCCGGGCCAGGTCGGCCGCGACAGCGACGAATAGACGCCATACGTCAGGCCGGCCTTCGTGCGCATCTCGTCGACGAGCAGCGATGTAAACCGGCCACCGAAAAGCGTGTTGGCGATATCCAGCTCAGCGCGCTGCGGGAAGCTCCGCGCTACGCCGACATTGCCTATCCAGAAGTATGTTTGTGTGGCTCCCGGCTTGTCGACAAGCAACACACGGCGCCCCTGCTCGGGCGCGGCCGGCTCGATTTCCGGCAGCGGTTCTGCTGCCGCACGCCAGTCCGAGAAGGCCGCCGTCAGCTCATTGATCATCTGCGCAGGATCAAAATCGCCAACGACCGAAATGATCACGCGGTCGGCACCGACGTAATCGCGGTAGTAATTGACAAGGTCGTCGTGGCGCAGGCTGGCAAGCGATGACTCGTCACCATCGACCGGCGTGCCGTAAGGATGGTCGCGGAACAGCCAGGCGCTGCCGTAAATCGGCGACAGCGATCGCAGGTCGCCATCCTTCGCCGCGCGCAGCAGGTCGGCGTTACGGTCGCGCAATTTTTCGAACTCGCGTTTTTGCAACGCGGGATCTTTCAGCATGTCGGAAATGAGTTCGACCAGGAGGCCCGCATCCTGTGCAAGGAATTCGCCGGATATGGAAATCGTTTCGAGACCGGCCGATGTCGACAGCGTTGCGCCGGCAGAGTCGACGGCTTCCGCGAAAGCCTCCGCGTCCCGCGAACCGGCGCCTTTCTGCAACATCTCTGCAAAGATGGAGCTAAGGCCGGCCTTCCCTTCGGGGTCGGTGACAGCGCCGCCGCGCAGCAGCGCGGTGACACCGATCAACGGCACGTCGCGTTTCTCGGTCAATATAAAGACGGCGCCATTGTCGAGCTCGACATAGTGATATTCGGGAAGCGCGACGCCCTGCGCCATGGCCGCGTTTCCGAAAGCGGCGACCAGGACCAGCAAGAAAATCCGCAGTCGGCTCATTCGGCTTCCTCCTCATCGGGGGCGACGAGCGTGCCGACGGTCATGTTGTCCTCGTCAAAAACTGCCGCGGCAAGGGATTGCAGGTCGCTGACAGTTACGGCCTCGACGTCACTCGGGAGATTGAAAAGCTTTTCGTAATTGCCGTGAAAAACGGCAAAATTTCCGGCCGCGCCGGCTTTGCCGCTGATGGTCGACATCTCCCGCCAGAAATCGGCGAGCATGATGTTGCGCGCCTTGTTGAGCTCTTCTTCGGCTACGCCCTCATCGGCAACGCGCGCCAGTTCTTCGAGCAGGCGCCTCTCGGCAGTTGCAAGATCGCCGCGCGGCGGCAACGTCAGGTAGAAATAGGTCAGGCCGGGATCGAAACCTTCGTCGACGAACACCCCGACCGACAACGCAATGCCTTCGTCCTCGACCAGGCGGCGGTGCAGTCGCGACGAGTCACCGCCGGCAAGAATATTCAGCAACAGGTTCATGTGCAGTGTTTGCGGATCGCGCGCAGCGCTGCTGTGGAACGCGACATGCAACAGCGGTGTCTGGGCTGGCGACTCGACGACGATGTGGCGGGCGCCATCCTGAACCGGCTCTACCGTGCGAATGGGCGGCGGCGGCTCCTGCGCGGGAATCGGTGAGAAATGCCTGTCGGCCAGACGGAAGACCTCCTCCGGTGTGACGTCCCCGGCAATCACCATTGTGAGGTTATTGGGTGCGTAATACGTCTGGTAATAGCTTTGCAGGTCCTCGAGCGTCCAGTTCTCGATATCGGAGGGCCAGCCAATCACGGGAAACTGATAAGGATGGGCGACAAATGCTGTAGCCCGCATTTGTTCATACAGCTTCATGAAGTTGTTGTTGTCTACCGAAGAGCGGCGCTCGGAATAGACAACCTCGCGCTCGCTTTGCACGACGTCTTCATACAGCTGCAGGTTCTGGAAGCGGTCGGCCTCGATCTCGAAGATGGTTTCAAGGGCCGACCGCGGAAACCAGTCGGTGTACACGGTTACGTCCGGGGTAGTGTAGGCGTTGTTGCTACCGCCCGCGGCTTCCATGGTTTTGTCGAACTCGCCCGGCTCCAGGTTCTCGGTGCCGAGGAACATCATGTGTTCGAAGAAATGCGACAGCCCGGTGATGCCCGGATATTCATTGCGACCACCGGCGCGGACGAATGTGTACATCGCGACGTTCGGGATGTCGTGATCCGGCCACACGATGATCTCGAGGCCGTTGTCGAGCGTCAGGCTGCGGATCTCGGCGGGCGCCCTCTGCGATATCGGCGCTTCGCCCTTGGGAACGCCGGGGAACGGGAAGTGGAAGGTCGGCAGCAGGCGCTGCCCGAACACGGCCAGCACACCGAGCACCACGAGCACGGCAACGGCCGCGTTGAGCTTTTGCCCGGTCTTGTAGACGATCGACTGCGTCTGGTCGACGTCAACGGCCTTCTTGAGACCGACCGGCGTAATCTCGTAGGTCCACGCAAACCACAACGCAACGGGGAAGCCGACGACGAGCACGAAATACATGAACGTCTCGGTCCACGCCGGCAACTCAGCCTGCGCCTGGATCGCCCCGACAAACCAGACGACCAGCCAGCTGGAAATGGCATACAGCAGGGCAACCTTGAAAACGTTGCGGCGGCGCAATTCGGCAAATAGAGCCATAGCGGAATCCTACCCCAGCAGCCCCTCGCGCCGATACAGCCGGGCGCAAATCCAGGTGAGCGCCGCACCTATGGCCAGCGTGCTGGTCACTGAAATGGCGACGTGTAACGCATTGACCGGTTCGTTCTTGATCATGTCGACGAGGATCAGGTGCTGGCTGAGACTCGGTATAAACATGAATTCGAGCTGCGGGCGCAGCGTCAGGATGCTGACAATCAGTATCGGCAAAGTCGGCGCCACCAGCACGATGCTGAGCCATGTCTGGGCCTCCTTGTAGCTCTTGGTAAAGGATGCGACGAGCGTCATCAGTGACGCGCCCAGCACGACAAACGGAACGAGCACGAGGAAGGCGGCAGCGACAACCGACGGGCTGAAGTTCGGCGTCATGCCGAGTTGCTGCAGCGGCATGAACTTGAGCGCTACGTAGAACGAGCACAGGCTCAGCAGCAGGGACACGGCCATGAAGACACAGGTCGCCGCAATCTTGCCGAGCATGAGCTGGTCGCGCGTCACCGGCAGCGACAGCAGCGGCTCCAGCGAACCTCGCTCGCGCTCCCCGGCGGTGGTATCGATGGCGAGATACATGCCACCCATGAGCAGCGCGAAAATGAAGAAGTAGCTCATCATGCCGAGCAGCATTGCAGAGCGACCGCTGGGCGTGGACACGTCCACTTCGTCGACGTTGATCGGCCGCAGCACCTGCGGGCTGACGCCCCGCGCGACGAGACGCATCGTCGCCAGTTCCTGGCTGTAACCGTGTAACGCGCTACGCACCCTGCGCGCGTCGCGTTCCGCCTGTGTATTGGCCTGGTCGGAAATCAGCTCAACGCGCGCCGGCACGCTTCCGGCGAGCTGTTCACCAAAGGCCCCCGGAACGACGACGATCACATCGTGCTCACCGGCATTGACAGCCTCGATGGCGTCGTCACGGCTGCCTGGCCCCTCGACGACCCTGATGTTGTGGCTCCACAGGTAGTCCATCAGGTTTGGCGCATGCTCTTGCCCGACGACGGGCACTTCGAGCACGCGGTCGGGCTCGTCCAGCGCGCGCTCCAGCGACAGGTTGATAACGAAAGCGAACAGCATCGGACCGAACAGCGGGCCCATGATCAGCGCGGATGCAAGTGTGCGGCGGTCGCGGAAGTTGTCGACGACCTCCTTGGCAAACACTGTCAGCATCGTGCGCATCAGGCCGGCCCCACCATTTCGATTGCCTTGACGAAAGCATCCTCGAGGTCGTCACAACCCGTGCGCTCGCGAATGCCCTCGGCGGAATCATCGATGGCGACCTTGCCATTGGCGATAATGACGATGTCATCACAGAGGGCGGCGACCTCCTGCATGACGTGGCTCGAGAACAACACGCAGTGACCGGCCTCCTTGAGCTTGAGTATGAGGTCGCGCAGCGACCGCGTGGCCATGACATCAAGGCCGTTCGATGGCTCATCCAGGATCACGTTTTGCGGGTTATGCACGAGCGCTCGCGCGATCGATACCTTGGTGCGCTGACCCTGCGAAAAACCCTTGGTCCTGCGGTCGGCAAAGTCGTCGATTTCGAGAAGCCTGACGAGGTGCTGGACGCGGTCGTCTCGCTCGCTGTTGGCGAGGCCGCAAAGCTTCGCGTAATACGCGATGTTCTCGCGGGCCGTCAGGTGCGGGTAAAGGCCGGCGCCGTGTGGCAATGCGCCAATAGACTGGCGCGCGGCAAGGCTGTCTCTAACGACATCGATACCATCGATTGTCGCCGAGCCCCGGTCTGGCTGCAGCACCGTGTACAGCACGCGCAATGTCGTCGATTTGCCGGCGCCATTGGGCCCGAGCAGACCCGTGATCTTGCCATCGGGGGCAGCGAAGCTGACGCCGCGAACGGCCTTTACCTTGCCGAAAGACTTGTGAATGTTTTCGACGTGAATCACGGCGTCGGCCCCGAGAAATCCACGAAGAACGGCATGACGAAGGCTCGCTCCATGCACGAGACATCGAGGTCCGCCGGGTCAGCGGAATCGATGAATCTCGCAATGACGTCCGGCATACACCCCGCCGCAATCTGCCCGTGTCCCTGGTTCGTGTTGATGATGTGAGCGTGATTCGTCATCTCGACCAGCGCCATCTCGGCGTAGCCGGGCGGCGTCACGGGATCGGCTGAACCGGACAACAGCAATACTGGCAGGTCGGTCGCCAGCGGTTCGTTGAAATCGTCATCGATCGGCCCGTGCGGCCAGGCTGAACAGATCGTATCGAGTGCTTCGAACTGCATGGCGCCGATAAATGTCGCTTCGAGCGCTTCAATGTCAACAGTGTCGCGATCGATGAACGGCAGGTCCTCGGTACACATGACGGAGTTGTGCATGCCGAGGGCAAGGGCGTCCATAAGGCTGGTCACGGTCAGCTGGAACTGTGCCGCAATGGGCACGAAGTTGTCGTTCGCGGCCTCGTGAATGACGAGCGGCAGCAACGCGATTGTTTGTGGCTGGTACGCGAGCAGGCGCACAGCCGCGGCCAGCTCGTTACGGCCAAACTCGATCTCGGCCGGCCGGCCGGTCACGGGGTCGAGAAGGGAAACGACGATCGGCTCATTCGTGACGCGCGAACGCACGGCGGCGAAGTCGAGGTCGATCTCCGGAAAATGCTCGTTGCAGGCACTATCCTCGGCGCACCGTGCAAAAATTTCATCGGCGGCGCGTTGCGCTTCGAGCGCGATGCCCGGGCCGAGTGGCAGCTGCGGCGGGACGACGCCATCCAGAACAACAGTGCGTGTCGACTCCGGGTAACGGCGCGCGAAGTGTTGCGCGACGCGCGAGCCGTAAGACGTGCCGAGCAGGTTCAGTGCCGGGTAGCCGAGCTCGACACGCAGCGCCTCGAGGTCATCGACGGCGACACTCGTCGTGAAGAACCGGGGGTCGTGGGGCAGCTGATCGAGACACGCGCGGGTAAACTCGAGCGTCGTCTCTTCGTCGAACTGGCCCTCGATGATGTCGTCATCGATCGGGCAGTCCATGCGCGCCGAATCGCCGGTGCCGCGCTGGTCAATGAGCAGGATGTCGCGGTCGCGCCGCACTGGCTCGAAAGCGGAGAAATAACCAGCGTAGAACTGGATCGAACTACCGCCCGGCCCGCCGGCAAAAGGCACCAGAGGGTCGGGTTGCGGCTCGAGGTTAAGTGCCGGCACGATGGCAACGCGGAGTTCCAGCTGTTCCCCGCCCGGCTGCGACGGGTCCAGTGGACGCAGGAACGTGCCACAACGGGCCTTGATGCCCGGGTACCCGGGTCCAGCGCTGATTCGGCAGTCCTCGAGATCGAGGGCGGCCGCCGGAGTACCGGCCGTCAGCAAGCAAAAAAGCAGCAGCGCCTTGAACGGCGTTCTGAACATAAATGGTCCGTGGAATCCTGCCGGGACGACATCTTGGCCATATGCTGGGGACAAGTAAAGCGCTAAAATGCGCGACCTTTGCTGGTCAATATTTAACCAATGTCGAATTCGTATGACGTCATCGTGGTCGGGGGCGGCCACGCCGGGACGGAAGCCTCGCTGGCTGCCGCGCGCGCGGGTGCGCGCACGCTGCTGGTGACGCAAAGTGTTGCCGGCCTTGGGCAGATGAGCTGCAATCCGGCGATTGGAGGCATCGGCAAGGGCCACCTGACCCGGGAAATCGATGCCCTGGGCGGCGCGATGGCCGCGGCGATCGACAGCGCCGGCATCCAGTTCCGCACGCTCAATGCGAGCAAGGGTCCGGCCGTCAGGGCAACCCGGGCGCAGGCCGATCGCGAACTCTACAAGGCGGCGATTCGGGCGGTGCTCGAGGACCACCCCAACCTGTCGATAGTCGAGCAGTCCGTCGACGACATTGTGGTGAAAGGTGAAAGTGTCGTTGGCGTTGTCACCGAAGGCGGGCTCGAGTTTCGTGCGCGTGCCGTCGTTATAACGGTTGGTACCTTTCTTGGCGGGCGCATCCTGATCGGGCGCACGGAGGAAGCGGGCGGGCGCGTTGGCGATGCGCCGTCGATTGCTTTGGCAGAGCGTCTCCGGGAGCTGCCATTCCGGGTCGCACGACTGAAAACCGGCACACCACCGCGGCTGGATGGCAGGACGCTCGACTTCAGCGTCATGCAGGAACAGCCGGGCGATGAGCCAAGGCCCGTGTTTTCGTTTCTCGGCCGTCGCGAGCAGCACCCGCGCCAGGTGTCCTGTTTCATCACCAAAACGACGCAGCAGACGCACGACATCATTCGCGAGTCGCTCGACGAGTCGCCGATGTTCAGCGGCGCCATCGAAGGTGTCGGGCCGCGTTACTGCCCGTCAGTCGAAGACAAGATCGTGCGCTTCGCTGACAAAACGTCGCACCAGGTATTCGTGGAACCGGAAGGCCTCACGACGAACATCGTCTACCCGAACGGCATTTCGACGAGCCTGCCACTTGAAACGCAGGAGCGCTTCGTGCGCTCGATACCGGGTTTCGGCAATGCCCGCATCACGCAGCCCGGTTATGCGATCGAGTACGACTACTTCGACCCGCGCGACCTCAATCCGACGCTCGAGACGAAGCCGCTGTCGGGCCTGTTTTTTGCCGGGCAGATCAACGGCACGACGGGCTACGAGGAGGCCGGCGCGCAGGGGCTGCTGGCTGGTCTCAATGCGGCGCGCAAGGCGATGGACCTGGAGCCGTGGTTCCCCCGGCGGCAGGAGGCTTACGTCGGTGTTCTTGTCGATGACCTTGTTACACGTGGCGTGAGCGAGCCGTATCGCATGTTTACCAGCCGGGCCGAATACCGGTTGACGCTGCGCGAGGACAATGCCGACCAGCGATTGACGCCGATTGGCCGGGAGCTCGGCCTGGTTGACGATAGGCGCTGGCGGGAGTTCAACCGGAAGATCGAGGCGATTGACGCTGAACAGCGCCGCCTCGGCTCGATCCGTATCAGGCCGGACGGCGTCAGTGCGGCCGAGCTGCTCAAGCGCCCGGAAAACCGCTACGCGGATGTGGTCGGAATGTCCCAGGTCGGTGCGATGGAGACAGCACTCGAGGACGAGCTGCGCGAGCAAGTTGAGACACAGGTCGAAGTACAGGCCAAGTACGCCGGGTACATTGACCGCCAGGAGCGTGAAATAGCGAAACAGGCGAAGCAGGAGTCACTGCGGTTGCCGGCGGACCTCGACTATGATGCCGTCGACGGGTTGTCAAACGAAGCTCGCCAGCGCCTGCACGTCGCCCGGCCGGTTACCCTTGGCCAGGCGTCGCGCCTCGAAGGCATGACGCCGTCCGCTGTTTCGCTGCTATTGATTCACCTGAAGAAACGCCAGCTCAGGAGAAGCGCATGATCAGCAAGAGGCGCGCCCTCGTCTACATCGCGATTATCGCCGCGGCCGCGGCTGTCATCTGGCAATACACTGTCGAACCGGTGGCGGATGGACCGGCGGTATCGGTGCTGCATCGTGGTATCTCGTCGGACCCGGAGTCTGTCGATCCGCACAAGGCGCGCAGCACACAGGCAGGCGAAGTCCTGCGCGACATCGGCGAAGGCCTGCTCACTTATTCCGCGACAGGGGAGCTTCTCCCCGGAACCGCCGAGTCCTGGACGATTTCCGATGACGGGCTGACTTACACGTTCGCGCTTCGCGATAATGCGCGCTGGTCAAATGGCGACGCGGTGACGGCCGATCACTTCGTATTCAGTCTGCGGCGCCTGGTCGACCCGGCGACAGCCGCGTTCTATGCCGAACTGGTCAGCGACATCGCCAATGCGTCAGCGATCATTGCCGGCGATATGCCCGCCTCGGAGCTGGGAGTCGAGGCCGTCGACGACAAGACGCTGGTGGTCACACTTGTCCGACCCGTGCCGTATCTGTTGAGCCTGCTCACCTTCCCGAGCACGTTCCCGGTACACCCGGGGTCGGTTGCACAGCACGGTGAAGAATTCACGCGCGCCGGCAACCTGCTGTCGAACGGCGCCTACACGCTCGATGCCTGGGAGCCGGGCTCGGTGCTCTCGCTGAGCCGCAACGAGCACTACTGGAACAACGAAGCGACCGCGATCGACGAGGTTCGGCACCATGTCGTGACGCAGGAGATGACCGAGCTCAACCGTTACCGCGCCGGCGAACTGCACATTACCGGCAGTGTGCCGCCGGACAGCTTCGCCCAGGTACAGGAGGAGTACGCGGACGAGTTGCACATCGCACCGTATCTCGGCGTGTATTACTACGGCTTCAACCTGACCAGGCCGCCGTTCAAGGACAACCCGGGCCTGCGCAAGGCGCTGTCGATGGCTATTGACCGGGAAGTGCTGGTCGAGCGCATCACGGGCCGCGGTGAGGCCGCAGCATATAGCTGGGTGCCCCCCGGCGTTCAGAACTACGAGCCGCGGCTGCTGAGTTATGCCGGCTTGTCCCAGGATGAGCGCAATGCACAGGCGCGGCGCCTGCTGGCCGAGGCTGGTTACGGCCCGGGCAACCCGCTCGAGATCGAGCTGCGCTACAACACTTCGGACACGCAAGAGCGCATGGCAGGGGCCGTGCGGGCAATGTGGAAGGAGAACCTCGGCGTCGAGACAACGCTCATCAACGAGGAATTCCAGGTGCTGCTTGCCAACATGCGCGCCGCGCAGGTCACACAGGTGTTCCGTTCGAGCTGGATTGGCGACTACAACGACGCGCACACGTTCCTGAGCATCATGGAAAGCGGCAACGCGTCGAATATGCCGCGCTATTCGAACGAGGACTTCGATTCGTTAATGCAGCAAGCGGCAGAGCAGGTCGACCCGACGTTCAGGCGCAGTTACCTCGAGGAGGCCGAGCGCGAGCTGCTCGACGACCATCCATTCATCCCCATCTACTTCTATGTCAGCAAGCATCTTGTCAGCCCCGATGTCATCGGCTGGGGAGACAACGTGCTGGATTACCATTACAGTCAGCATCTGAGCCTGGCGCCGGCCGACACCGCGCCCTGACCGGAACAAGCTTTGCTGCGATACGCCCTGAAGCGACTGCTGGGCGCGATTCCGACATTGTTGTTGGTAATCGTGCTCGCCTTTCTGATGGTGCATGCCGCGCCGGGCGGCCCGTTTGATGCAGAACGCGTACTGCCCCCCGAGACGCGGGCCGCGCTGGAGACGGCCTACGATCTCGACAAGCCGTTGTACGAGCAGTTCCTGGGCTATCTCTGGAACCTGGCCCACGGTGACTTCGGACCTTCATACCGTTATCGCGATTACACGGTCAGCGAGCTGATCGGCGGCGCCTTCCCCGTATCATTACAGCTCGGGGCGATGGCGATGCTTCTTGCGCTCGTCACCGGCGTGCTGGCCGGAACGGCGGCGGCGTTGCGACGCAATTCGCTGCTCGACCGCCTGGTCATGGCGTTTGCCATGACCGGCATCTCGATACCGGTGTTTGTGATCGCGCCTGTGCTGGTCCTGTTGCTTGCCGTCAAATTGCAATGGTTGCCCGCGGGCTGGAGCGGCAACGCGGGCATTGGCCGCATGATCCTGCCAGTCATCGCGCTGGCGCTGCCGCAGGTCGCCTACATCGCAAGGCTGACTCGCGCCAGCATGGCCGATGTGCTGGCCAGCGACTTCATTCGCACGGCACGTGCACAGGGCCTCGGTACGGCTGCCATCGTGCGCTATCACGCGCTGAAGCCAGCGATGTTGCCCGTGTTGTCGTACATGGGGCCGGCGATTGCCGCGATCCTGACGGGATCGGTCGTCGTCGAGCAGATTTTCGGTATTCCCGGCCTCGGCGAACTGTTCGTGCGCAGCGCGCTGAACCGCGACTACACACTGGTGCTTGGTGTGGTCATCTTTTACGGTGCGCTGGTCGTGCTGTTGAACCTCGCCGTCGATCTTCTCTACGCCGTGATCGACCCGCGGATCCGGCGCCGATGAGCCGCAGTATAAAAGTCAGCGCCGGCATACTGGCTTTCGTCCTGCTGGTTGCATTGCTTGGCCCGCTCATCAGCCCGCATGACTACCTGCAAACAGACTTCGACGCCATCCTGCAGCAACCGTCCGCCAGTAACTGGTTTGGCAAGGATGACCTGGGGCGCGACCTGTTCGTTCGCGTTATGCACGGCGTCCAGGTGACGATGCTCGTCGCCGTCGTGGCCAGTATCGTCAGCCTGGTTATCGGTGTTGCCTACGGTGCGACAGCGGGCTATGTGGGCGGCCGCACCGATGCCGTCATGATGCGTTTCGTCGACACGCTTTATGCGCTGCCGTTCATCTTCTTCGTAATCCTGCTGATGGTCGCGTTCGAGCGCAATTTCCTGCTGATCTTCGTCGCTATCGGCGCCATCAACTGGCTCGATATGGCGCGCATCGTCCGCGGCCAGACGCTGTCTTTGCGGGAACGCGAGTTTGTCGAGGCTGCGAAGCTGACCGGCGTATCGCCGGCGCGCATCGTCTTTCGCCATATCGCGCCGAATCTTCTCGGCATTGTCATCGTCTACATGACGCTGACAATACCGCAGGCGATTCTTGTCGAATCGTTCCTGAGCTTCCTGGGCCTCGGCATACAGGAGCCGCAGACGTCGCTGGGCAGACTCGTCCATGCCGGTGTCAACCAGATGGAAGGTGCATCCTGGTTGCTTCTGATCCCGGCTGCTTTGCTGGCACTCATCTTGCTGTGTTTCAACTTCCTCGGTGACGCACTGCGCGATTATTTCGATGCGAAGGAGTCGCTGTGAGCCTGCTCAACGTCGACCAGCTGGCAATACGTTATGGCGGCGATGCCGCGGTCGGCGGTATCAGCTTTGCTGTCGGGCGCGGCGAGTCGGTGGGGCTTGTCGGGGAGTCCGGTTCCGGCAAGTCGCAAACGGCGCTCGCGATCATGGGCCTGTTGCCGGGCAACGCCGCGGTTACCGGCAGCATCCGCTTCGACGGCAACGAACTGCTCGGCATGAGCCAGCGCGAGCTCAACCGGGTCAGGGCACGGCGCATCGCCATGGTGTTCCAGGACCCGATGCAGGCGCTGAATCCGTTCGTCTCTGTCGGCGCGCAGTTATCGCGCATCCTGCTGGAGCACGGGCTTGCTGACGGCGCCGCGGCGCGCCAGCAGGTCATCGATATGCTCGGGCGCGTCGAGCTGCCGGATCCGGAGCGACAGTTTTCTGCCTATCCGCACGAGCTTTCCGGCGGTATGCGGCAACGGGCGATGATCGCCTCCGCGTTGCTCGCGGGTCCCGACCTGTTGATCGCAGACGAGCCGACGACGGCCCTCGATGTCACCGTGCAGGCGCAGGTGCTCGACATGCTGGAGGACATCCGCGAAGACACGGCGCTATTGCTGATCACGCACGACCTCGGCGTGGTGGCTAATCGTTGCGAGCGCATGATCGTGCTCGAGCGCGGCAAGCTCGTCGAAGAGGGAGCGACAGCCGAAGTGTTTGCCCGGCCGCAACACGAACACACGAAAGCCCTGCTGGCCGCCGCGCCAAGGCTGGACCGCGAAGACATTCCGGCGGCTGTGGATGGTGACGAGGTTTTCTCGATCAGGGGCGCCGAGGTGACCTACCGCACGGAACGCCATGCGCCCTTGCGTGCCGTTCGTGGCGTCGACCTGGACGTCCGTGCGGGCGAAACAGTCGCCGTCGTTGGCGAGTCCGGCTCCGGCAAGTCGAGCCTCGTGCGGGCGGCGCTCGGACTCGTGCCGATGCAAGGCGGACGCGTCGTCTACTGTGGTAATGAATTACCGCCGCAACTCGGTAGCCGCGACCGGGAAACGCGGCGCGGCATACAGCTGGTGTTCCAGGACCCGATGGGGTCGCTGAATCCGCAGATGCGGGTATCGAGCATCGTGGCCGAACCGCTCGTTGTTCATGAACCAGGCCTGTCCGCGCAACAGCGCGAGCAACGTGTAACAGCCATGCTGGAAAAGACCGGGCTCGGAGCGGAATTCCTGCGCCGCTATCCGCACGAGCTTTCCGGAGGTCAGGCCCAGCGCGTTGCCATCGCGCGCGCGTTGATACTCGAGCCCAAGGTGCTGGTGTGTGACGAGGCTGTCGCGGCGCTGGACGGCACGGTGCGGCAACAGGTCCTGGCCTTGTTGCGCGACGTACAGGATGAAACCGGCCTCGCGATTGTCTTCATTACGCACGACCTCGCGGTCGTGCGCGCCATAAGTCACCGGGTGGTCGTCATGTACCTGGGCGATGTTGTCGAGGCGGCGGGCAACGAGGAGCTTTTCTCGTCGCCGCAGCACCCGTATACAAGAACGCTACTCGATGCGGTACCGGTTCCCGACCCTACTGCAAGCCGGGAATCAGCCCGGGCATAGGCGCACCGTTTATTTCCAGCAGGCCGTTTTTGAGCGTCGCCCGCATTTCATACACCTCACCGTTCCTGCGCAGGAAGCCCATACCGGCTGCGGCGCTGACTGACGGGTCGACCGAGACGAAATAGTCGTACAGTTCGGCGGGGATGCTGGCATCGAAAGTGGCATCCGCTGCCATCAGGATCGACGTCCAGACGAAGTCATCGATGTCGGTGGCTGCGACGTCGACGTTAAGCGCGGCAGAAACCGTGCCGCCCTGCAGCTCGACGTCGAGTTTTTCGATGTGCAGCTTGAAGCCGGTAGCAAGCAGCTGCTGCAGGTCGTCCTCGAGCGCGACCATGAGCGCATCGCCGCTCGAATATGCGCCGATGTCGTCCATGGCTCGTGAAATGTTGCCGATCGATTGCGCGTGGACGCCTTCAACTGCGATCTCCATGAGAATGTTGGCGCGGCCGAGTTCGGCAAACGGAATGTCGTTGAGTTGCGCGGCACCGTGCGCGGAAACCGTGTCGCCCTCCAGCCAGGTACGCTCGCTGAAGACGAATGGACCGGCGGTACTTGTGCCGAGAGCCGAGGGCGCGCTGACTGATTCGATCTCCGCCTTCGTTTCGCCAAGCCAGAAACCGAAGCCGGATGGTTCCGTTTCGCCCTCGAACGCAAGTTTACCGAGGGCGAGCTCGCTGACGATGTCCGCAAGGACGAATTCGTCAATCGTGCCGCCGAAAGCGATGACATTTGATGACGGGCTCATGCTGACGACGACATCGACATTACCCCAGTGGATGGAATCCGTGCCATCCGAGAACGAGCCGGGTTCAAGCACGAAATTCGAAGTCAACTCGCCGGACAGGCCCATTTCGCTGAAGATGGTGCCGGGCAGGTCGACGAGGCTGCCATCCGGAAACTCGAGATGCAGCGTGGAAACAGCGCTGCCCAGTCCGGGCGCCAGTGAGCCCTGCTCGCGCGACATCGACGTAACCGGGACGAGGCCGTGATCGATGCGCGTATCGATAATCAGCGCCGGCAGGGCGTCATAGTTATCCTGCACCAGCACGTACAGCGAATCGTACAGCTCCCCTTCGCGCAGCTCGACACGATGCTGGCCTTCGGAAGAAAACCAGCTGCGGTCGTATCCCCGCGACTCGATCGTGACGACGTCGGATTCCGTCGCCGCGAACTCGAGGTTCTCGTCCATGGACTGTTCGGCAAGCTTGCCGATGAGCCCTGGCGAAATGAGTATGACGACGGCGAGCGCCAGAAGCAGTATGACGAAGCCCTTTTTCACGAAGATTCTCCGCAGCGGATTGTGATGCCCGTGATGCTAGCATGCAGGCTTGCGCCTTCCGGGCTAGAAATCACCGGCCGTTGTCACTACCATAGCGGCCTCCAATCCACAGGCCTCTCGGGGCCGTCCAAGCAAGCCGTTGATAAACCAGTGATAATCAAGATGAAATCCGTGCTGACCGCAGCGCTGTTCCTCGTGTTGGGCGCCGCAACCCCTGCTTTTGCCGAAGGCGACCCTGCCGCCGGCGCAAAAATCGGTTACTCGTGCCTGGGTTGCCATGGCGTTCCTGGTTACCGCAACGCGTACCCGTCCTACCGCGTGCCCAAGCTGGGCGGCCAGAAAGCGGCTTACCTCGTCATTGCGCTGAAAGGCTACCGGGAGGGCATGCGGCCGCACCCGACCATGGGCGCGCAGGCGTCGAGCCTGACGGACCAGCAAATCGAAGATGTTGCTGCGTATCTTGCGAGCATCGGTGGCGAGACGGTGGCTGCCGGCGGTTCCAAGGCGCCGAGCTTCGAGCTGACGATGACCTGCACGGCCTGCCACGGGCAGAATGGCATCGGCCTGGCGCCGACCTGGCCGACGTTGGCTGGCCAGCACGAGGACTATCTCGTCCATGCGCTGAAACAGTACCGCGACGGCGAGCGCAAGGATCCGGTCATGGCGCCGATGGCGGCGGCGTTGACCGACCACGAGATCGAGCTGCTTGCCGAGTACTACTCGGGGCTCGAGGGCCTCGAAACCACAGACCAGGATTGATCGCTGCGACGACAACGCTTAACGATGGCATTGTCGCCATCGATACCGAGTATGCGCGTGCGCTCCAGGACGCAAGCCACCTGATTGTCGAGAACGGCCGTGCGGCATTTGTCGACACGGGCGCGAACAGCAGCGTGCCGCTGTTGATCGAAGCATTGCGGCAGCAGGACCTCGACGTTGGCGATGTCGACTATGTCTTTCTTACCCACGTGCATCTCGACCACGCAGGCGGCGCCGGCGAACTGATGCGGGCGCTGCCCAACGCAACCTGTGTCGTGCATCGTCGCGGCGCGCCGCACATGATCGACCCGGCAAAGCTGATTGCGGGGACCGAGGCGGTCTACGGCGCCGAGCAGACGCGATCGATTTACGGCACGATCGTGCCGATCGAAGAAGACCGCATCCACGTCCCGGAAGACGGCGAATGGCTGTCGCTCAACGGTCGTGAATTTCAGTTCCTGAATACTGAAGGTCATGCGCGCCATCATCACGTGATCAATGATCCGCAATCGAAAGGCGTTTTTACCGGCGACAGCTTTGGTGTTTCGTATCGCGAGCTCGATACGGAAAAGGGCGAGATCGTCTTTCCGACGTCGACGCCCGTGCAGTTTGACCCGGACGAGGCGCACATCTCGGTCGATCGCATCATGGGTTGCGAGCCACAGCAGTTGTACCTGACGCATTACAGCCGCGTACGCAACCTCGATCGCCTGGCGGCGCAAATGCACGCCGGCATCGACGCCTATGTCGCGATGGCACAACAGCATGAACACGACGACAACCGCCAGCAAGCATTACGCGCCAGCCTGTTCGAGTACTATGTCGAACAACTCGACGACCACGGTTACAAGGGCGGGCGCGAAGCAGTTGCTGCGGTAATGAGCATCGATGTCGAGCTCAATGCACAGGGCCTCGAGGTCTGGCTGGGGAGAAGGAAACGATGACAGAGTTTCGCGCATACCGAATCAACAAGACCGACGATGGCATTGCCGCCGGGTTCGAGCAGATGTCGATAGACGATCTGACCGAGGGCAACGTCGTCATCAAGGTCAGTCATTCGACGATCAACTACAAGGATGCGCTCGCAGCCACCGGCACGGCACCGATCCTGCGCAAGTACCCGCTCAATGGCGGCATCGACCTCGCCGGCGTCGTCGAGAGCTCGGACGACGCGGACCTGCAGCCGGGTACGGCGGTGCTCGTCAATGGTTGTGGCCTTGGCGAAACGGTCGATGGCGGCTACGCGGAGTATGCACGCGTTGACAGCAACAGCGTCGTGCCGATTCCGGAAGGAATGACGGCCGTCGAAGTGATGCAGATGGGTACGGCCGGCTACACCGCGGCGCTCGCAGTGCACCGCATGGAACAGAATGGCCAGCGCCCTGAAAACGGACCCGTTGTTGTAACGGGCGCAACGGGCGGCGTAGGCAGCACCGCCATCGACATGCTCGATGGCCGCGGTTACGAGGTCGTCGCGGTAACCGGGAAGGCGGACCAGGAGGATTATCTCAAGAGCATTGGCGCC